>JAJDJB010000029.1 GCA_030266985.1 Synergistaceae bacterium OttesenSCG-928-D05 | reverse complement strand
GGAAGGTTCTCCATGTGGAAAGATAATATTTTTGGATATCCTTTTCACTCTTGTTCAGTTTGTTTTTTTCGGGGAAATATTTCTTGTAAATTTCGACGTCGTCCGGGGTGTAAATGGATTCGGTGAAATTAAAGGCCCCGGCCCGTTGTTCGCCCTCGGTGAAAACCGTCATCGAAGGCTTGAGTTTAAAATTAAAGGCAATCTGGTCATAGTGTTTTGTACGCCCCAAATCGGTGGGATGCTTCTTTATGCTGTTCGGTATAGAAAATCCATTTTTCTCCAGCGCGAGCATTGTCGCGTCGCTGGTCTTAACAATATTGAAGTCTCCGAGAAGGATATAGCTTTCATCTTCTTTTTTCGCACGTTTGGCAAGAAAGGCGGCAACTGCGTCAATTTCCGCCAGTCGTCTTGCGTCTATGCCGGAGCTTGATCCGTAATAGATATGTACGGTTGCCAGCATAAACTTAAACCATTTCGCCTGAAACGCGACCGCAAACGGCGTGCGCGCGAATTGAAGATCGCCGCCGATTAGCTTTTCTTTTGGAAGGACAAGCTCTCCCGCTATGTTCTTAAATGTAATTTTTGATTTATCGTAAACAAACGCCAGGCGCTCACCGCCCCCGGCGCTTCCGTCAGTGCCGTCCGTTACGATATAGTCCCACTGCGACCCCATCAGCGACAGCGTTTTTTGCAGGCCCGCCAAATCACCGGCAACCTCCTGAATTGCAATGAGGTCAAATCTGCTAAGGATTTCGGCGATGTAATATAAACTTTCTATCGTCCGGTTGGCGCCAAATTCACGGATATTCCAGGTTGCCAGCAACATCGTGTCGAGCGCGGTTTTTTGAGGAATCTGCGCATCCAACTGTTTGCGCAGAGTCAAAAGGCGCCCCGGCAGCCGTTCGCGCATTTCCTTGTCCGGGATAGATCTGATCGGGTGATAGTATGGCATTATGTTCACCGTCCTGTCATTTATTTAGGAGCGTTTTTCTGGCTTCAAAAATTTGCTTGGTCAGTGTGGATTCAAAATGCCGTTAAGGTTGCTTTTGTTTGAAAAATTCCAACAAACACGCATGGATACTGGCTTTTCGTGACGATAAAAACGTTAAATAGAAGCAACAAAATTATACCATCTTGCATAAAAAAGGCAAAGAGACGCGTGTAAGTTGCATATTGCTGCTTTATTTTTGCACCGGCAAAACGCGGCAAAAAATGGCACTCGGGACTACACAAAGAATCATGGGGAAGGAAAAATGCAGGTGTGAAACAAGAAAGGGCAGCGAAAAATCTTGATTTTCCGCTGCCCCGCAGTAACTGAAATTAATTGTTTCTATGCGTTTTCTGAGTTATCTTTATACCTGCTGCCGAAGAATACGATGCAGCTTGAGATGATCTGCAGCATAAACACGAACAGCACCAGGAATCCGCCCGCCGTTGCGAGCGCCTTGACGCCGTCGACGCCCTGCGCGCCGCCGCCGAACGCCGCCATAACAATTGCGACGGTGCCGATTACGACGCCCCAGATCACTTTAATTTTTGCGGGGGGTTCCGTTCCGATCGGAACGTCCTTCACACACATGGAACCGACGTTCGTAAGCGTTGCGTCCGCCGCTGTTACGAACGAGATCACGATGATCAGGATATTGAAGGGAACGACAAACACCCCGATACCCATCGGAAGGTTATGCAGGAACTCCCAGAGCGCCATAACCGCACCGCCGGCGTTGAGCGCACCGACCAGGTCCGCCGCGCCCGAGATCTGCATGTGAAGCGCGCTGTTGCCCCAAATGGAGAACCAGACGATTCCGAATACGGACGGCAGAATCCAGTTGACCACCATGAACTGGCGTATCGTACGGCCGCGGGAGAGCATCGCGAGGAAAATTCCCGTAACGGGCGCGTATGCGATCCAGCACGCCCAGTCGAAGAGCGTCCATGAGCGCGTCAGAGCCGGGCCGCCGATGTCGATCGGGTCGAAGCCCCAGAGCCAGAGGTTGTGCATCCAAACTGCAAGGCCCGCAGTGCTGTTGCGAAGGATGAAGAGCACAGGGCCGGTCACGAGCAGCAGAATGAGCAGGCTGTAGTAGAACCACGCGTTGAGCTTACCAAGCGTCTGGAGGCCTCTGTCCATACCGATGTAGGAGGAGAACGTAAACATGATGACGATCAAAATTCCGACGATGACGAAAAGCGTAAGCGTCTCCTGGATGCCGTAGCTGCGCAGCCCTGTCATGACAAGCGTGATGCACATCGCAAGGCCGCCGCAGATACCGACGCCGAGCGCGAGCATGGAGAGCGTGTCGATGAAGGAGGCGACGATGCCTTTGGTCACGCGTTCGCCTAAGAGGGGCGCAAGGGTCGCCGTTACGTTGAGTTTCTGTTTTTTATTGAAGTATAGATACGCTACAAGCACGCCGCAGAGCGCGTAGATCGCGTAGGGCATGAAGGTCCAGTTGTAGAAAGAACGCGCCATTGCAAAGCGCGCCGCCTCTTCCGTGAACGGTTCGATGCCGAGTCCGTCGAGTTCGCCCCAGACGTTGCCGTAATAGATAATCGGTTCGTTGACGCCCCATGTTACGATACCCGTTGCGACGCCGCCCGTCAGGGTCATGGCGAACCAGGTCCAGAACGGATATTTCGGCTCCGCATCTTTGCCGCCGAGCTTGATGTTACCGACTTTGGAGAACGTCAAAATCGCGACAAGAATGGTGCATCCCATGACGACATACTGATAGAGCCAGCCGAACGTGTCGAGCGACCAGAAGAAGAATTTCTGCGAGGCGCCGGTCAGCGCCGCGTTGTTGACGACGCCGACAATCGCGGCGATGCCAAACAGGATAATCCCCGGAATAAAAACATCCCAGCGGATATTTTTCTTTGTTTCTTCAAACGATTGATTCTGCTGATTAGAACTCATTTCACATACCTGCCTTCCTTAAAATTTAACAGCACCGTTGTTATAAATCGTTTTCGTCACTAAGCCAGAGAACCAATCCTTTCTTCTACGATTTCGATGAGCCTGCCAGAATGAATAAGATGACGAAGGTGTTCAATATGCGGATACAGGAATAGATCCCGCTCCATAACGGGGACCGTTTTGCCGATTTCGGCAAGGACGCCCGCGGTTGCCGTACTGCGTTTCAGTTTTGGATCGAGGAACTGCTGCGCCTGAAAGCCGGACATCAGTTCGACCGCGAGGATATATTCGAGGCGCTCCACGACCTGGATTGCTTTTTTGGACGCGTTGTAACCCATCGCGACGTAATCTTCCTGGTTCACGCATGTCGGCGTGTTGTCGATCACGGAGGGCGTGCACAGGATGCGCATGTCTCCGAGCAGCCCGGCCTGCGTATACTGCGGGATCATGAGACCTGAGTTCAGTCCCGGTTCTTTTACGAGGAACGCGGGGTATCCGGACAGGTTGTCGTCGATGAGACGGTTGTTCCTGCGCTCGGACATTTTCGCGAGCATCGTGCAGGCGATGGAAGCGCTGTCCATCGCGATCCCAACGTAGGAAGAGTCGCAGTTGCACGCGGAGATCACGTCCGCTTCGTCCTGCGCGTCCCAGATGATCGGGTTGTCGCAGCACGAATTGATCTCGGTTTCGATGGTTTTCTTCGCGTCGAGCATGGATTTCTTCGCCGCGCCGTGCAGCTGCGGGATGCAGCGGAGCGAAAGCGCGTCCTGCAGGCGCGTTCCGGCGAAATGTTTGATCACTTCCGAATCGCCCAACATGCGGCGAACGTTGTCCGCCGTTTTCACCTGATCTTCATGCGGGCGAACGGACATAACGCGTTCGTCGAAGGCGCGCATTACGCCTTTTAAGGCTTCGAGCGAAACCGCGCCGACGATGTCCGCGTTTCTGGCCGCGTTCAGCATGTCGTAGAGCGCGACCGCGCCAAGCGCCGTCACGGACGTCGTGCCGGAGATGAGCGCAAGCCCTTCTTTCGCGGCGAGTTCCGTCGTTTTGATGCCCGCGCGCGCCATTGCGTCCGCGCCGGGGAGAAGTTCGCCGCCAAACCAGGCGCGTCCCTCGCCGATGATTACGAGCGCCAGATGCGCCTCGGGCGAGAGGTAGCCGACGGAGCCTTCGCGCGGCATCCAGGGCGTCAGGCGTTTGTTCAGCATTTCGCGGAGCGTTTCCAGGATTTCAAGCCGCACGCCGCTGTAACCCTGACCCAGATTTTGCAGGATCATCAAAATCGTCGCGCGCGCTTCTTCTTCCGAGAAAGGCGTTCCAACGGAAGTGGAGTGCGAGAGCACGATGTTCCGCTGCAGCGTCTCCGTTTCCGTCCGGCTTATCACCCGCGTGCTCAGCGAGCCGAAGCCGGTCGTTACGCCGTACATGACGCGGTCTTCGCGAATCGCTTTTTCGATCAGAGAGCGTGATTTACGAACGCGGGCGCGGTACGCTTCCGAAAATTCCACGGTAGCGCCGCCGCGTACGACGGACATAAACGCATTCAGATCGATGGCTTCTCCAAGCGTAATTATTTTTTTCGACATTTGCGTCACCCCGTTACGCTTTCTCCACGGCTGCGATTTTGCGCAGCGAGCCGTCGGCGATCATGTTCCGAAGCGTTACGATGTCGGCCGTAATGTTGCGGTCCGTCTCGTAAAAAGACACGCGCTTGCGCACTTCCGCGAAAAGGGGCTTCGTCCCCTTGCCGAGCTTTTTCGTTTTCCGAAGGTCGACGGCCTGTGCGGCGTGCATGAGCTCTATTGCGAAAATGTAGCGCAAGTTATCAATGATTTTCCGCAGATTCTGCGCAACAAGCGGAGAGTTCGTCGAAATATCTTCCATATCCCCCGCGAGCGGCATGCAGTCCATGGAGCAGGGCGTGCAAAGCTGGCGGATCTCCGCGTCCAGCGCGACTGGCGTTTTCTGGATCGTGCCGAAACAAATCACGTCGTCGGCCGGGGAAAGGAAACGCGACAGCCTTGTGAAAGCGGGATTGCCGAGCTTTATCATGCGCAGGCACGACGCCTTTGAAATGTGCGACAGCCCGGCCGAAAGCGCTTCAACGGCGAGGACCCAGTTGATCGGGTCGAAGTTCGCCGAGGGCGATATGTGCCGCTCTTCCAACAGCAGACAGGGGTTGTCGTCCGTCGTGTTGAGCTGGATCTCAAGGCGTTCTTTTGCGTACGCGAGCATTTCCCATACCGCGCCGTGCAGTTGGGGAACGTCGCGGTAACAAAGCGGGTCCTGAAGCGGGCGTTCCGGGTTCGGGTCGTGGAGGTAGCTTCCCTCCAGCAGTCCGCGCAGACGTTTCGCGACTGCGCGCTGTCCCTTATACCGGCGAAGCGCGTGGTTGCGGTCGTCAAGCGGGGAGACGTTGCCCTCGAGCCCTTCCAGCGACGCGGCGTAAATCACTTCCGCAATGTCCAGGAATTCTTCCAGCTCGTGCAGCGCGATGGCGGCCTGGCCCGCGCCGAGCGCGTTCGAACTCACGATCGCGAGCCCGTCTTTGGGGCCGAGCGCGACCGGTTTCAAATCGGCGATTTCGAACGCCTCCGCCGAAGGCATCTTTTTGCCCTGATAGATGACGTCCCCCTCCCCGATAATGGCAAGCCCGATGTGCGAAAGCAGGCCGATGTCGCCCTCGCCCACGGAGCCTCGTTCGGGGATCAGCGGATGGATTCCCGCGTTGAGCATGTCCGCGTACATCTGGGGAATTTCCAGGGACAATCCCGTGCATCCCGTCAGCATTGTGTTGAGGCGCGCCAGCATCACCGCGCGCGTCTCCTCTTCGTTCGCGTAGGGCGGTACGCCGATACAGTGAGAGCGGATCAAATTGCAGTTATATTTTTGGAAAAATTCTTTGAAAACTTTCTTGTCCTTGTTCCAGCCGACGCCAACGTTAAAACCGTAGATCGGATAATCTGCGTCGACGAGGTCGAAAACAAGCTGACGCGCCGAGACAAGCCTTTCTTTCGCCTCCGCCGAGATCTCAACTTTCGCGTTTTCTCTGGCGACGGCGACCAGTTCTGAAATGGTCAGGTCTTTTCCGGTAAGTACAATCGTTTCCATTCTTTCACCCCTTTTTTAAAAAGCAACAGCAAGGCTCCTTACTTCACGCACCGGTTTTCGGGCTTGATCAACACCTCCATCGTTTTGACGCGGTTAACGGTTTATATATGAAATCTCAAAGACTTTTTTGCTCGAGTGCGTCCAGCGCTTCCAAAATCCTCGCCGGCGTGAGCGGAAGCGTCGTCAGTTCCGTGCCGAGCGCGCGGTTGACCGCGTTTGCGATCGCGGGCGCAGGCGGAACGGTCGCGATTTCACCGATGCTCTTCGCCCCGAACGGGCCGCCATCTTCTTCACTGTCCAGCAAAATCACTTCGACCTCCGGCATATCGGGCGCGTTGACCATGTGATATTTATCAAAATTGCGCGCGGAAGGCTTTCCCTTCGCGTCGAAGGCAAGTTCTTCGCAGAGCCCCATGCCGATCCCCATCTGTACGCCGCCGTAAATCTGCCCGGTCACCGCCTCCGGGTTGATCGCCGTTCCCACGTCGTGCACCGCGAGATATTTGTTGATCCGGACGAATCCCGTGAGCGTATCCACCGTGACGTCCGCAAAATGCACCCCGCAAGAAGCCGGATTGGTCTCCGGCCTGTGTTCCACAAGCACGTCGATGCTGACTCTGTTTTTCATTTCGATCTGCCGGACCGCCTCGCCGATCTCGATCACTTCGGCGCCGACGCGCAGCATGCCTTTTTCGAGTCTGGCGGAAACGTTCCATAGTTTTTCCGCCTCACGGCACAGAAGCGCCGCAGCCTCCTGCGCACAAAGCCGCGCGCATTCGCCCTGGACGTGGATACCGCGGCTCGCCTGACAGCCGATGTCATAGTGCGCCGCCAGCGTGTCCGCCTCCAGTACCGTGATGCGGTCCGGATTGATGCCTGTAACTTCGCCCGCGATCTGCGCAAGCGCGGTGGTGAGGGAATGTCCGAGGTCGTGCAGCCCCGCGCGAAGCACCGCGGAACCGTCTTCAAAAATGCGGAACGACATTGAGGCGACGTCGTGATATATCGTTTTGTAATAGCCGTTTCCGTGCGTGCACACGGCAAAACCGGCGCCGCGTTTGAAGCGCCCGTCGCCCGAAGGCGCGGCCAATTTTTTCCATTCGAATTTTTCCGCCCCGACTTCGAGGCACTTGCGAATCTGGATATTGCCGAGGTTCGACGCGCCGGAAGGGTCGTCGTCGAACGGCTCCGCCAAGTTTTTCATGCGGAATTCAACCGGATCTAGAGCAAACTTTTTGCACAGCAAATCCGTATGAATTTCCGTGATCGCGTGGCTCTGCGGAGAACCGTATCCGCGGCACGCGCCCGCGGGCGTCGTCGTCGTCCGCACGGTGCGGCCGGAATAATCCAGCGCGGGGATACGGTAAAGACGCGGAACTTTTTTCCCCATCGCCATCATGACTTTTTTGGAGCCCGTTAAGTAGGCGCCCGCATCGACGATCACGTCGAACTTCCTGCCCAAAATCATGCCGTCCTCGTCGAGCGCTGTCGAGACGCGGCAGACCGCGGCGGCGCGCGTTCGCGTCGCCAGCATCGTCTCTTCCCGCGTCGTGCTGATAAAGACCGGTTTTTTCATAACGCAGGCAGCCCAGGCGCAAAGCGGTTCAAAAACGACTTCCTGTTTTCCGCCGAACGCTCCCCCGGTACGCATTTTCACGACGCGCACCTTTGCGAACGGCAGCGAAAGCGCCCGCGCAACCGTGTACTGCACGCCGTATGCGATCTGGCACGGGGTGCGCACTTCAACGCCGCCGCCGGGGAGCGGCGCCGCATAAAGCGCGTGCGTCTCCATCGCGGCGTGGTGAATTTTCGGCGTTGAGATCGTATGGGCCGCAACATGCGCAGCCTTTGCGAACGCGGATTCGACGTCGCCGTATGCGATCCTGCCCGGGAACGATTTCATCCCGTCGTCGTGCATGAGGTGCGCCGCATCTTCCGCGGCGACAGGATCCACAATTGCGGGAAGATCTTCGTACGTCACCTTCACCAGTTCCCGCGCACGCAATGCCGTCTGCGCATCGCGGGCCACGACGAGCGCGACGCGGTCTCCAACGTGCCGAACATGGCCGGTCAGGATCAGTTCGTCGGGGTGGTCGTCCTGCCCCGGAAACCACTCTCCGCTGTTGTAGCGCTCCGTCGGCGCTTCTTGATACGTAAGCACGCGCAC
Source organism: Synergistaceae bacterium OttesenSCG-928-D05 (assembly GCA_030266985.1). Taxonomy (GTDB): domain Bacteria; phylum Synergistota; class Synergistia; order Synergistales; family Synergistaceae; genus JAJDJB01. Next base: position 11,694 of record JAJDJB010000029.1, on the reverse strand, counting down.
GCCCGGAATTTTTTCCGCTGCGGACGCGTCGATTGAAACGACGCGCGCATGCGCGCGGTCGCTGAACAGGATCGCCCCGTGAAGCGCGTTGTCCGGGAACGAATCCGTTATATATTCGTACGATCCCACCGCTTTTTCAAACGCGGCGGGGTCAGGGAAATTTTTTCCTACGAAAGTGCGTTCGGCACTCATAGGGACATCCCCCTTTTCTGCGCTTTCGCCTGTAAATCTTTCAAAATGTCTTCGCCAAGCGCCCGAATCGCGCGCCGTTTATAAGGAAGAGAGGCTCTGCCGGGAATCGCGTCAGCGGCAAACGCGGAAAGCGCGTCGCAAAACGCGTCCGCTGCGCCTCCGTCGTTCAATATTTTTTCCGCGGCCTCCGCGCGAAGCGGATTTGCGCCAAGCGCGCCGACAAAAATAGACGCCGCGGCTTTCTTCGACTCGCCGAACGTAACGCACGCCGCCATATTGAGACGCGCAATGCTCACTTCCGTGCGGCTGCCGATCTTGCCGAACGCTGAAATTCTTTTTTCATCTATTGGAACGTGGATTTCGGTAATCAATTCGCCGCGCCGCAAAATACTTTTGCCGGGCGCCGCCGCCATTTGGGATACGGGCAATTCTCTGCGTCCGTCTGCGGACTGCAGAATCACGGCCGCGCCAAGCGCCGCCAATGCGACCGGCGTATCCGCGGCGGGAGATGCGTTTGCGATATTGCCGCCAACCGTCGCGCGGTTACGAATCTGCCACGAACCGAGCTTTTGCGCTGCCTCGGCAAGACACGCCGCTTCCGCCCGCAGAAGTTCGTTTTCCGAAAGCGCCGTCATCGTTTCCATCGACCCGATGGCAATATGGCCGGGATATTTTTTTATGCCGCGAAGGATTTCCAGCGAAGAGAGGTCGATTACCGCGGAATCCGGGGACAGTCCCTTTGCGTGCCGGGGAATCCAGTCCGTCGCGCCGGCCACAAAATGAATTTCGCCCGCGCAGCCCGCTATATGCGCAAATAATTCCGAAAGCGTTTTTGGGGTGAAAAGCGCCGCGTTCATGACTTTGCCTCTGCGTTCGCGGCGGCTTCCACCGCGTTTACGATCGGAAGATATCCCGTGCACCGGCAAATGTTGCCGGCAAGCGCGGAACGAATCTCGTCGCGCGTGGGATGGGGGTTTTTCATCAGCAGCGCCTTCGCCGTCAGGATTTGGCCCGGCGTACAAAAACCGCACTGTATCGCGTTGTTTTGGATAAAGGCTTCCTGCATCGCGTCGAGCTCGCCGTTTTTCTCCAAAAATTCAACCGTTATAATTTCGTGTCCGCGCGCCTGAAAGGTGGGAACCAGGCAGGAACAAACGGGCTCGCCGTCCAGCAGCACGGTGCACGCGCCACATTCGCCCGCCCCGCAGCCCTCTTTCACGCTCGTCAGGCAAAACGCCGTGCGCAGCGTATCGATCAGGCGCGTTTGCGCGTCCGCTTCGCAGGATTGGATTTCGCCGTTGACGGTTAGTTCGATTAACATTACGTCAGCCCCTTGTACAGCAAAAACTTTTGCAGAAAACGCAATTTCCCTTGCATCATACTAGCAGGTCATCGTATAATAAATCGTATAAACATAGAAATTTATTTGTATAATTATGCGACTTTAAGAAGGGGCGCGAAAATATTATGCATGAAAAAATCGAAGTCTTTTTCTTCGACGGCGGCGACGTTTTTATCGACGATCTCCCGGTGCGCTTTCCGTATTTGAAAGCAAAGCTCCTTCTTCTGCTGCTCCTTGAAACGCAGAAGCCCGTCTCCAGAAAAAAACTGTGCGACACGATCTGGTCCGAAGAACCGGAAACCGCGGGGCAGAATTTACGCAATGCGCTCTCATCGCTGCGAAAAATCCTTCCGCCTGACTTCATCTCGGCAAGCAGGGAGAACGTCAGGATCGACGGAAATTTTAAAATATACCGCGACCTCGACGAACTCGACGCAAAAAAAATCACCGAAGAAAACATCGAACGGCTCTCGAAACCTTTTCTCGGAAAACTCCGCATCTCCGGCGAAGCCGGTCTTTGGGCCGAGGACCGCGCGCGCCACTACAAAAGAAAACTACACGCCGCGCTGACGCAGAAAATCGACGAAACGGACGCGGACGGCAAAAATTTCTGGCACATCTGGCTGCAGTCGGTCGAAGAAAAACCCGCGCAAAAGCGATCCGCGTCCGGGGGAATGCCTTTCGTACGCATCGAAGAGCGCGAATCCATTCTGACTTTTTTATGCGACGCAAGCGACGCGAACAAACGCGGCGCGCCCCGCTGCGCCATCGTCTTCGGCGAAGAGGGCAGCGGAAAAAGCGTGCTTTCCAGCGAAATTTTAAAACGCATGGAGGAGGACGGCGCTTTTTGCCTCCGCGGCCACCCGCAGGAAGGCGGCCAAAATTACCGTGAAACGCTTGGCGCAATCCTTGAAAAAATTCTTCTAAATGCGCCGCTTGCCGAGATGAAATTGCCCGATCTTTATTCGAGTTATCTTGCAAACTCATTCCCGGAGATGCCGCTGCCGCCGGGACGCACGCTTACACACAGAGCCGCCGCGGAAACGGCGAACGGCGATTCCGTCCAGCCGAAAATGGACTTCAACCCGCACCTGCTCGGCCGGATTTTCGCCTATCTGCTCAACCACTGCTTCGACGCGCAGCCGAGACCGATCTTCCTGCTGCTTGAGGACATCCAGCGTTCTGCGCAATGGATGCCGGACTTCCTGCGCGGCCTCTTCGAAAACACCAATGCTCCCCTCGCCACGATGCTCACGTCCTATCCGGAGCTCAAAGCTTCTCTGGAAGTCGCATTCGCGCCGCTGCAAAACAGGCTCAAGCACAACGAAACATACCTCTCGCGCCTGACGCCGAAACAGACGGAGCAAATATGCAGGCGCGTCCTTCCGCCGCAGCTATTGACGCCGGAAAAGCTGACCGAAATATGCGCGTACACGGACGGAAGTCCGTTCCTGCTCGGAGAGTTCCTGCGCTTCTACGACGCGGAGGACTGGAGCGACAAGCTGTCGAAAAGTCTGTACGAAGTCGTCCACCGCAGGATCTTGTCGCTGAGCGAAGAAGAACTCGACCTTCTGCACTGCGTCGCGATCTTTCCCGACGAAGCGCCATTCGAGCTTTTAAAAGAACTTCTGGAACTTTCAGACGCAAAATTTTTGAAGCTCTATGAAGGGCTGCATCGAAAAGGGCTTCTCTACGACAGCGCATCCGAAAATTCATATTCCGTTCAGTTCCGCTACGCTCTGATCAAAAAGCAGATCAAAGAGTCAATCTCGAAGATCAAATGGTGGAATTTACACAAGCGTCTGCTGAAACATTGCGAAATCAGCCCGACGCCGCTTTTGAACGAAAAATATCTGCCGCAGGTCGCGTTTCACGCCGGGGACTACATTGCGGAACTGCGCGCGCGCGTCTTCGAGCTGAAAAAACATTTCGAGTTCAACCACGAGCTGTTTCCAAAATTAAGCGACACGGAGCTCTTTGAAACGCCGCGCACGCTGAACGACACGCAGCTCACGGCAAATTATCTGCAAGAGGCGCAGGACCGCCTCGACCACCTCGTCCGGGAGCACGGAAAAAGCAAAGAGCTGATCCAGTACGAGCAAATTCTGCTCACCATCCAGGGCGGCTACCTGCGCTGGAACGGCGACTACCCGGGCGCCGAGAATTGCCTGAAGGAAGCGATGAAGATCGCCCTGCAGCGGATGGACGGCGAAGAAGCGATCGTCGACGTGCTCGAGCAGCTCTGCTATCTCGGCATCCAGCAGGACAATCACGACATGCTCAGGCGCTACGCGTTCCAGTTTTACCGCGCCGCGCAAAAAGCGCACATGTCGCCGCAGGTCGGCATGGCGCTGCGTTTCATCGCGATACTCAATATCATGCAGGGCGCGTACGAAGCCGCCGAAAAACAGCTCAATATGTCGCTGCGCCTCTTTGAAAAACTGGAAACGCTCGGGCAGGGGTACACGCTCAGCGTAATCGCCGCCACGCACTACCACGGGGATATCGCGCTCTGCAGAGGGGATCGCGAAAATGCGCTGAAGCATTACCTCCAATGCGCGAAACTGTGCGAGGGCAAACGATTCTACAGGGGGCTCGGCGTCCATCTGGCGAAGGCCGCGTGGTGCGAATTCCGACTCGGTCAAATCGAGGAAGCGCGCGCGCACCTGGAATACACGCGGCCGCTTTTCGAAGGTTTCCGCTCGCGGCGCGGCGCCGGATTGTGCGGCGGGGAGATCGTATTCGGGCTCACTTCGCTCTTAAACACCTGGGGCGGTAAAGACGACAAGGCCTACGAAAACCTGAAATCGGCGGACGAACTCGTGAGCATCATCCAAAAACCGCTTTGGGAGGGAATGCTCTATTGCGTCAAGGCGCTGCAAAAAGAGCGCAACTCTCCCGTGCTCGCGCCGCTGCTTACGGAGACGACCGAATTTTATCTGGAGCAGTCAAAAAATTTTCTCGGCCGCATCGGCATGCCCGCCGAAGCCGAAGCGTTCGAGCAATACAGCCGCCGCATATAAAAAACGGGCGCAGGACCAGCTTTCGCGGCCCTTCGCCCGTTCGCTTCTATTTATAAGTATCAATTCTTCGGTTTGATCGCGTCCCAAAGCGCGCTGTTGTCGGGCTTCGGCTCCACATACCATTCCGGAACGGAACCCGGAGATTTCATCATCAGCATGACGGCCGTTATGCCGGGGTCAAACCTCGGCAGCCGCGCAAAATCAAGCATGCCGTCGTCAAAAAGGACGGGGCCTTCCGTATTGAAAATGATGACGTCTTTTTCTACCGTCTTCGCGAACAGGACTTTAGCATGCGCTGTTCGACGCAAAAGCATCCGCAGTTCGCCGATCTTGAAAGACGATGACGTGTCGTCCAGGCTGAAAACCAGATATTCCCATTCGGGCCTGGCGTTCTTCTCGTCGGGAATAATCGCGAAAAGGGCCGTCTTACCTCCCTTTAGGCTCCAGGGCAGATATCCCTCCCAGACGCCGACGAGCGGGTCGCCCGACGGCGTTTTTGCGATTTTGTAGATGTCGTTCGGCGTGTAACCGAACTCGTTCGGTTCGCCGTCGGCAAACCCCGTTCCGCAAAGGATAAAAATCAAAAAAAACGCAGCCAGTATCTTTTTCATCCGCATAACCCCCAGTACAAAATTTCTTCCGTACGAAAAACAGCGCGTGCATAAAACCGTTCCATGCGCGTTCATATTAATATTATACAAACAGAGCGGGGCAAAAGACAGTTCCTTTTTCCTGCCGAAAAACAGCGAAGGCGGTGCGCGAAGATGAAAAATATATTGAAAGAAAAGTTTTTAAAGGGCGAGAAAGCACTCGGCACATTTTTCGAACTCGGCAGCGCGACGGCCGTTGAATGTCTTGGCCTGTCTGGCCTCGATTTTCTCATCATCGATACGGAACACGGACCGTTCGACGTCGAAAGCGCAATGGATTTTATCCGCGCGGCGGAGCTGCGCAAAATCACGCCGCTGGTGCGCATCAAAGATTCAACGCGGCCTTCCGTCCTGAAAATGCTCGACGTCGGCGCGAAAGGGCTGATCATTCCCTGCATCAACACGGTCGACGAAGTGCGAAAGCTCGTCGAATTCGGAAAATATCACCCGCTCGGAAAGCGCGGCTTCGCACCTGCGCGCGCCGCGGGCTTCGGGTACGAGGATTTCGCGAAAGACATCGATTCGTACTTTGAAATCTGCAACAGGGAAACCCTGATCCTGCCGCAGTGCGAAACGCTCGGCTGTCTGGAGCACATCGAAGAGATCGCGGCAATGGAAGGCGTAGACGGTATTTTCATCGGCCCGTACGACCTTTCGATCGCGCTCGGCAAGCCCGCGCGATTCGCCGACCCCGAAGTTACGGGCGCAATCGACCGCATTCTGAAAGCCTGCAAAGTGGCGGGGAAGTTCGCCTTTATCTACGCGGGAGATGAAGAAGCCGCGCGAAAACATTTTGACGCGGGCTTTGACGCGATCGCGTACGCGATGGACGCGCTCGTTTACGTAAACGCGTTCCGCGGGCTCGTAGAACGGCTCGCGCGCTAAATTACTTTTTTACGCATCAGGGTAGCAAAGATCTTGCAGTAATTTTTCCGCAGAGGAATCGAGAACCGTCAGCATAATCCGCGCACGCAGGCCGCCTTCGGGGCGGTTGCTGAGCGTCAGCGTTCCGTTGTTCAGCAAAACCATGTTCCGCGCGATTGCAAATCCAAGCCCCGTTCCGCCGGAATCCCGGTTCCGCGAGGCCTCCAGCCGGTAATAAGGTTCGCACACTTTTTGCAGCAACTCTTCCGGAATGCCGGGGCCGTCGTCGTCCACGTCGATGGCCACCGTTTTGCCCTGCTTCACGATTGAGACTTTGGCGTTGCCGGCATACTTTACGGCATTGCCGATCAGGTTATCCAGCGCGCGCTTCAGGCTGGTTGGACGCGCGAGCATAACGAGTTCGGGAACGTCGTCGGGAATATCAAGCGACACGTCCGCGCCCCCTTCCGCCGCATCGTCGACAAGGCTCTGCACAAACGCAACGACATCAAGCCGCACGGCGCGCTCCGACGTATGAAGACTCCGCGCGAGCTCAAGCCCCTGTTCCACAATAGACTGTATTTCGTTGATATTCGCCGTAAGCTGGCTCTGTAACTCCTCCGGCTTGACCTTTTCGAGCCGCAGCTGCGCGCGTGCAAGCGGCGTTCGCAAGTCGTGCCCCATTGCCTCCAGCATGCGGTTTCTCTCATTCATGTTATCGCAGATACGCTGCCGCATCCGGTTGAAAGACTGCGCCGCCTCCCGTATTTCCTTATTCCCAATCTCTTCCAGCGGCGGCACCATTTCCGGATTGCTGCCGAACGCATCGGCCACGCTTGCGAATCTGCGCAAAGGCCCTGTGGCACGCTTAATCAGCAGGATAACGGCAGCCGAAAGGATGATGGATTCCAGAAGCAAAAACAACCGCTGCATCCAAAGCGCCCATTGATTCTGCACATGAAGCGGCTGTGTGATTTCAAGCCAATTCTCATCATCGATCTGCACCGCCGTTTGCAGAAGAGGAAACTCGTTTCTCTTGTACCCCATCTCCCCGGCGCCCGGCGTCCAAGGCTTTACCAAACGCGCCTGAATATCCACAATACCCTTGGCAGCGCCAGCAGCCATAGCCATTTTCATTTCTTCTATTTTTGCATCTGTTTTCCAGGAGCGGTCAGAATTCCAATCAGGCGGGGTCTGGATGATATCGAAGCGCGCCGACAGATTCAGCGTGTCGTGCGACTGGGCGATTTTATTCAAAAAGGACATCCGCCGCTCGGGCGGGATTTTCTGCAACGCAAGGAAAATCGTCGCATCGTAATCATATTTAACTTTGAGAACTTCCAAACTATAGTCGCGCTGAATGTAGCAAACAGCAAAAAAATTAACGCCCTGCAAAACCGCAGCGCCCAGAAGCAACGCCAGCATCAGCTGTCCGTAGAGCGAACAGGGACGAATAAGCGACCGCAGCCTCACAGCGAACCCCGCTCCACAGGCACGGCAAGCATATAACCGTCTCCCCGCATCGTCCGGATAATCGAGGGATTCGGCCCCTTGTCGCGCAGCTTTCCGCGCAGGCGGCTCACCTGTGCGTCGATGCTCCTGTCATAAATATTCAGGCTACGCTCCGCAAGGTAATCCATGATCTTGTCGCGCGTCACAACTTGCTGCGGATGTTCCAGAAACAGGACCAGCAAACGAAATTCGGCGGCGCTTAACGGAACAACCACGCCTTTTTCGTCGACCAGATGACGCGCCAGAATATTCAACTTCCAGCTGCCGAACAAAAGGCACGCGTTCTGCCCCGCCGCGTCGTTCGCCCAATTGCCGTTTCCGTGCGGCAGTTCTTCCAATGCCGCTTTTGCCGTTTGCTGCGTGCGGCGCAGAAGCGCGCGGATTCGCGCGATCAGCTCGCGCGCCTGGAAAGGTTTACAAAGATAATCGTCGCCGCCAAGTTCCAGGCCGACTACCTTGTCCGCAGTGTCTTTAAGCGCAGTCAGAAAGATGATCGGAATTTCGCAGTAAGCGCTGCCCGGCGTGCGAAGTCTGCGGCAAAGCGTGAGTCCGTCTTCCCCCGGCATCATGATGTCGAGCAAAATCAGGTCTGCAATCTCCACCTTCAGCGCATCGAACATCCCGGCTCCGTCTTTTACCGCCTCCGAAAGATAGCCATACTCCGACAGCAACTCCACCAAAAGTTCACGGAGCTCCATATCGTCGTCAACGATTAAAATTCGAGGCTGCTTTTCCGACATTTTCCTTCCTCTATTCTTCCTGCTTTTTTTCCTTTACTGACAATAATCTACCATAGCCGCCCCCATTAATCCAGCGACGTAATCTTACAAAACTGCAAGGGTACGTGACGAGACGCTGTACTTCGTATGGAAAGGGTCATACCCAGGTAAGGTTGATTGTGTAAAGTAACAACATCATAAACGAGAAACAAACAAAGCAGGATCAGCAAGGAGGAAACACCATGTACACAGTCAAACAAGCCGCTGAGATTACAGGAATCTCAGCCCATACCCTCAGGTTTTACGATAAAAAAGGACTCTTCCCCGATTTGAGCCGGGATCATCTGAACAGACGCGTTTTTTCCGACGCGGACCTACGGTACGTCCGGTCGGTTCAGAAACTGAGAAACATGGGGATGCCGCTCGCCGAGATCGCAACATACATGAAAGCCTCCGACGAGAACCGCGCACTCCAGCAAAAATACGAGCTGATCGAAAAACAAAAAGCGCGCGCATTGGAACAGCTGAAATCCGTGCAGATGCAATTGGAGCTGCTTGAAACGGAGAGCAGAACTTTTGAAAAAGCGCTGCATCAGGAAATACCAAGCGGACTCTGGAATTTAGAATTCTCTGTATTAGACGGCGAAGAAGCCGCCGTTCCGACACAAAACGGAGAGAGAGAAAAAGCCGTCGCCTGACACGAAATCAACGCGGCCGACCCGATACATCGGGCGCAGTCCGCTTTCAAATAGAGATTACCAATCGCCCCATCAAAACCCCCCAACAAAGCGCTGCGGTGACCCTAACCAGGTTCACCGCAGCCACGATTTGATATTATTTCGTAATTCTCATCTCCGCTAAATTCCCAAATTACGCAGCCAGGACGAAACGTCGCCCTGGACCGAAGAAACGTTTGCGCCACGCACGACAAAAGCATCCATCACCGTGGCCGCGGGCAGTGTGCGTTTCAGATCGTCCACGCTGCGCCCTCCGCCGCCGCCTCCATGCGTGCAAAACGGAACCACCGTCTTACCGGAAAAGTCGTTTGCTTCCAGAAAGGTGAAAACCGCCATCGGCATCGTGCCCCACCAAATCGGATAGCCCAGAAAAACAACGTCATAATCGCGCATGTTCGCTATGTTTGCAGCAAGCGCCGGTCTTTCGTCCTTTTCAAGCTCCGCTTTCGCGACCTCCGTCGTCGTCTGGTAGTCCGCTGGGTAGGTTTTCTGCGCGCGGATTTCAAACAGATCGCCGCCCTTCGCCCTCTGTATCTCAGTTGCGATCTGCGCCGTGTTGCCGCTGCGCGAGAAATACGCGACCAGAATTTTTTTATCTGCCGCCTCCGCAGCATTTGCCGTTCCGCTTCCAATCGCCGCAAAAATCACCGCGGCTGCCAAAATCGCAAATACCGTTGCTCTAATCATCTTCACTGCTCCCTGTTTTTTAAATTTTGCCCCAAGGGGGGATTTGCGCACAGATTAAGAAACCCGGACCGCCCAAACCCTACCTCTTACGGACGTGCAAAGACTACCACCTAGAGTGGACTCTAAGTCAAGTATTTCTTAAAATAAATTTTCGGTTGACCGGGCATGGTTTTTCGTATAGATAGGAACATCGTCCTGGACCGATTGAGAATGTTGGGTTATCTTAACTCAATTTTTTATTTCCCCGCAGCGGAAGCCACTGCTATAATATATACATGTATAGATAGAAAAAGGAGAAGCGCCCCATGAGGAAATTGAAGACTCGCTTTGTTATCGCACTGTTGCTCTATGGTCTTTTTGCGCTGGCGGCGTTTTTTGTTATAGAAGGAAAAACAGCCCCGTTCGACGCCGCTATTTATGCGTACGTCGCGAAACATATCACACCCTGCAACACGGAATTTATGCGCTTCCTGTCGGACTGCGGCGATATCGCGGCCGTCATCGCGATATGTGCGGCGCTTCTGCTTGTTCCGTTCGCGCGGACGCGTTTCGGCGTTCCGCTCGCGTGCAACACGATGCTTACAGCGGCGGCTAACGAAACCATTAAGCGCCTCGTCGCGCGCCCAAGGCCAGAAATTTTGCGTTTGGCCGAAGAGGCGAGCTACAGTTTCCCGAGCGGGCACGCGATGAACAACGCGGCGCTCTACGCCATGCTCGCGTTTCTCATTTTCCGCTGCACATGGAAACCGGCATACCGGGTGCCGGCACTCGCAGCCGCTGTGATCTGCCCGTTCCTGATTGGCCTGAGCCGCGTCTACCTCGGTGTGCATTTTGCTTCGGACGTAGCGGCGGGGTGGATTCTGGGCGTTGCGATCTCGCTTACGGCAGACACCGTTCTTTCCTTTTTCGACAAGAAAAAACACACGCACGTGGTTTCCTACGACAACTTAAAATACTAACGATGCCTGCGCACGCATAAAAAAAATCGACGCATGCGCGCCGATTTTTTTTGTTTTATCTTTATAAAAAACCTTTTTCTGACACCCCTTGAAACAAAATCATGCGACCCACTCCGGACGTTTTAACAAGCCTGTCGGCGCGATGCCGCGCTTTGTGCGCTTTTCATTCATTCGTTGGCGCAATCCTTGCTGCAGTTTTGTTTATCTTTAGCGGATGACATACCGGGCAGCCCTGCTCCGGAGGCTTTCGTTGCGCTGCCACGCGCCCTTGGCCGGGACAGGCTTGTCGTTCTGCTGTGACGATGATTCTGCCGTTTTTTTATAAGAAGGAACCCCAAAGAGTCCACCCGAACAGATCATCTCCAAAAATATTGCCGCTGTCGATGGCATGAAAAAACTCCTTTCAATCTTCCGGCAAGGTCGTACCCATCCGGATTAAAAACGGCGGGTGCGGGACGATTCTTCACACCCGCCGCACTGTTTACTTTGCCGGTCTACCGGCCCTTAGCCCTGTACGCGAGCACCGCTTGCCATGCGCTGCCCGGCTCCGTCGGTGAGGCCGTCTTGCTGCGACATACCCGAAATGTCATAAGGCGTCGTCTTGCCAACCTCGGAAGCGACCTGCCTTCCCTGCGCATAATCGGCAGCCGTATAGCCGATTTCCGTATAATACCCGGCGGACGTATCGAACGGCATAGCGCTGTCGTGATTCATCCGCTCACGGAGCTCCGTGCCCTGCGCATACTGCTCGCTACTATATTCTACCGCGACATAGGGTCTGCCGTCGAGTGCCTGTTTTGCGGCTCTCTGCCCGTCCGTCATCGGTCCTTCACCCGCTAATGCCGCTCCCGCGGATACTGCTGCGATTGCCATTGTCAAACAAAGTACTTTCGAAATTTTTCTCATATTTTTATATTTTCTCCTGATTTTTTAATTTTTTCTGTCTCCGTATATTGTCAGCGTCCAGGCTGGACGACAATCATGCGTCTATGCTCTGCTGTGCTTCAGA
>JAJDJB010000028.1 GCA_030266985.1 Synergistaceae bacterium OttesenSCG-928-D05 | reverse complement strand
GAAGTTGCGGCGCCCGCGGAATTGATGCAGATGCTTGCCGCGCACGGTCTGCTTGTTGCGGACGCGCCTATTGCGGAACAGCAGCCGGTTGAAGCGGCGGTTCTTCCCAGAGAAAAACAGATACTGCCAAAGGAAATACTCCCGCAAACGCTCTTTGAAACAGCTGCCGCTTCTGTGCAGGATTTGCCTTCCGGCTTCTCTGTGGAGGTGGACGAAGAAGGTTTTTTGCGTCTCAGTTTTAAATCAGAGGGACCGCTTACTGACGAGCAGGTTGAGATCGTCAACCAGAAGATGGGCGAGCTCAGCGCGCGGATGGAAGAGCTCGCGGGGCAGACGAGCTTTCTCGCCAAAGAGCAGAAGGCAAAGAACCGCGCCGCCGCGCCGCAGACGCCCAAACTTTCGCGCGCGGAACGCAGGCAGCTTGAGCGCGAGGAGCGCAAGAAGCAGAAGCAGGAGGAGAAGCGCCACCCTGCGGCGTAGTTTTCCCGGGGAGAAGATTTTTCCGTAACGAATAAAAAGTAAAAGAAAACGCCGTCCTTTCGCCGAATCTTTGCGCGAATGGACTGTTGTCGCGTGGAAAGGGGTGTTTTCCGCTCCGGCGCAAAAATTGGAGCTGACTTACTAAACCAATCTGTTTGCTTCATTATATGATTTTGCTTTTTCCTGCTTCTGTTTCCCAGCCTCAGCGCAACAAGCCCAAAGACTCTTGTTTCGGCGTCGCCGGACTCCGGGTCGAATCTGAGGAAGGGATGAAAACAAATCCTTGTCTGATGCGTTTCCCGGCCAATTTTGCCTTTTCGCTGCGCCAAAATTTCACAAGAATTTAAAATATTGATTGCTCGGGAAATGCACCCCGCTCTGATGAATAACATCAGTGGTTCACAAAAGAGACCGTGCGAAAAATCCGCACGGTCTCTTTGTTCTCTGCTTATATCAAATGTCACGAAGTTGGCAGCGTGTCTGTGCCGCGTTTAAAAGCTGATTCTCCAGCCTGCGAGAAGCCTCCACGGCTCGTCGAACTTCCCGCCGTCCGAACGCTCCACGCTCATGTAAATATTGTTGCGCTCGTTCAGCTTCGTCGTGAAGCCGAGACCGTACACCCACCAGCTGTCGCCGAAGCTTTCGGGAATATACGTGTTATTCGCCACGATATTTACATCCCCGTCGAATTCTTTCACGAAAGACGCTTTCGCGTAGAAGTTCGTCTTCGGCGTTTCATATCCGATCAGTACGCCAACTCTGCCGATTGAAGAAGTGAGGCTGTCCACGTCAATGTTCAAGCCGTTCGAAGCGCGGAAGCAGCCGCCGTCCTGGTGCGTGTAACTGTATTGAACCTGCGGCTCCACGTACCAGTTGCCGCCTTTGTCGTTTTGGTTGAAGCGGAAGCGTTTGCCAAGCTCCAGCGATATGCCGACGCCGCCGGTGGAAAGGTCCTCGCCCGTCACGTGTTCGCCGTCCGTATCAAGCGCGCCGAATTTGTTTTTCATCCACATGTATTTCACGACCGCGTCCGCATAGAAGCCGTCGTCCTGCACGTAGGTCGCATAGACGCCGACGGTCTTTCCGTCCACTTCGCCGCTGCCGCCGGTGCTGCCGTGTTTCGTGTTGTAGTCGAGGTCGCCTTTGCCGTAGCCGAAGTATCCGCCGATGTAGGTATCGCCTTTCCAGCTGTTTTCGAGTTTTCTGTCATAACCGACCTGTACGCCGCCGTAGTCCATGTCGAATCCGCGCACAAAAGAGCTTCCGTTGGATTCAAATTTGCCGCCGTAGACGCGGAACCATGCGCCCGATAGGAAGGGTGTGTCGCGCAGGTCGCCGAGGCGCTGCATGAGGGTCTGCGTTTCCGCATAAGAGAGCAGATACGCGCCGGTGAAGGTATTGACCGCGGCAGATGCCGTCGGGGATGAGCCGCCGGTTCTGTATAGTTCCCAGTTGTTCTGATTCGCCTGTGCTCGCTGCAGTCCATAGATCCACGGACCGACCGATACTTCGTTGACCAGCGTAAAGTCCGCGATGCCGTCGGATGTTTCGACAACGGTCAGCGTCTCCGTTCCGGTCGTCTCTTCGCTGCCCCGGTTGGTAACCGAGAGCGTGTGCGAGCCGTCGGACGCTCCTTCGACGATCAATTTATCGCCGGTCTGGCCCACGATGTCGGTCTTCAGCAGGAAATGAGCGCCGCCGGAGAGGCCGCCTGTCCTAACGGTCGTGCCGAGTGCGGATGGTGTGAAATCCACTACGCTCTCGTTGGCTGCGTTCAGCACGCCGCCCGTGTCGGAATTCCCCGTGACGTTCCAGACGCTGCCGTTCAGCATGAGGTCGATGTGCGCATCCGCTGCGCCTGCGGCTCTATTGACGGAGCCGGTAAGGCGCGCGTCGTTCAATGTGATGCCAAGCGTGCCGTCCGCCGCGCCGTCGTGGAGTACGTTGCCGGTCAGGACGCCGCCTGTGGCCGTAAACGTGCCGGAGGACGCCGTTTTAAGTAAGTTCAGATTTGCGCCGTCGCCCGCGTTCAGCCCGTTCAGATCGATCAGGCCGCCATCGTCCACCGCAAGATACCAGGAATCGCTGCCTGCGGCGTCGATGCTGCCGCCTGCCATGCGAATTTCACCCGATACGCCGGTGGAATAGAGCGCATACGTATTCGCGCCGCTCGTATGAACGGAGCTGCCTGTGATCGCAGCGACGGCATTTTGCGTGTAAACGCCGCGACCGTCGTCGCCCGTCGTGTGCACGGAGGAACCGTCAGAAATCGTGACCGCGCCGCCGTCGCACGCTTGTACACCGTATGAACCGTCGCCGCTTACGAGGATCGCCGCGTTTTCACCCAGTTCTGCGATGCCGTCAATATTGGCATATACGCCGCTGCCGCGCGCTCCCGTGAGGAAGAGCCGCGTGTCCGTGCCAGTCGTGAGTTCGCTCATTGCCGCATAGATTCCTTTTGCGTTTTCGTCGCCCGTTACGGTTACGACTGTGTCGTCACCGGTCGTAAGGCGGCTGCCTTCATAACCTTCCGACCCCGACGCCGCGAGTCCGCTCGCACCGCTGCCTGTGACCGTAACGCGAAGGTGATTTCCCGCCGTAACGTCGGAACTCGTATACGCCGACAAAATACCGTATGCGGAAGTACCCTCCGCGGTAATCTCCGCATTGTCCGCGATATTGATGAGACCGCCCCAGTAGCTGTAAACGCCCTTTGCGCTGGTGCCAACCGCGCTGACTTTAAGGCCGTCGTCAATCGATGCGCTTGCCGTGTGCGGTACGTCCCTGAAATCTACTCGCCCCGCGTAAACCCCGGCCGCACTGGGGCCGTACACGTCAATCGAGGCATTTTTACCGACCGTAAGCGTGGCGAGCGATAAGCTGGACTGCGCATGAATACCGTGCGCACTCTCCCCGGAAGCGGTAATCACAAGCCGTTCGCCTATGTGCGTTGCGCTTGGGGCCGCATCAGGTACCAGCTTGCTGAGCACCTCTATCCCGCGCGCATCCTTCCCCGTGGCGGAGACATGGAGGTCGGCGCCCACGTCAAGGCTTGCCGCCATTGTGGAGAACAGCCCGCGTGCCATTTCGCCGCTGACGGAAATCGTGGCGCCGTTACCAATCTTCGCCGCAGTCACATCAACACTGCTTGCGCCTATAAGCGTACTCTCATAGCCTACTTGAACGCCCTTTGCGCCCGGAGCGTCCGCCGATACGACCAGGGCGTCCCCGATGTCAAAGCTACCCCATTCCAACCGTGCAGCAGATGAACGTCCGCCTTCTGCCGTCAAGTACGCCCTGTCACCTATCGTAAGCTGCACTCGTTCGCCTTGAGCAAGTACGCCAGTCGCTTCATAACCGTTGATATGGATTTCTATGTCGTCTCCCATCCATACTTGATGATTGAGTTTCGAATTATATTGGTTTGCGACATACACGCCATAAGCCTGATGACCCGATGCATAGACTTTTGACCCGTTGTCGACGGAGATAGCGGAATCTGCGCCAGACGCCCAGATAGCGCGTGAAGATACACCATCGGCTGAAACGACACTTCCCGCGCCAATGCGAATGGCGGAATTTGCGCCCTGGCTGTACACTGCGTAGCCCTGCGCTGAAATTACCGCATCATTTCCAAAGACAATCTCCGAATTCGTTCCCCGTGCTGTGACAGCCCCGGAACCGCCAGATGCGGTCACAGTCGCGCCGGTGCCAAATTGAATCTTGGAATTGGCGCCTTGCGCATTCACAATGTAGCCCGATGCATTCAGGTTTTCAACCGTCACTTCGTCGCCAAGCGTAATGGTTGCGTTATCCGCAGACGCGATAACCTCGGTATAAGAAGCGGCGGCAAAAACAGGACGCGCAGCGCCCGCTGTCAGGATGAAACATAAGACAGGCGCAAGTATAAACACCAATGAAACGACTTGTTTGAAATTCTCGAATTTTCCCCCGCTCTTTTCGTTTCCCCAAGCTGCCCTTTTTCCCACAACTACCACAAATTTCCCCATTCGGGATCCCCCCTTTTCATATATCAAAACCCCAATTTGATTTTTTTTTCACGAATGCAACCTACAATTCATCTAAAAAAACTATTATTTACGGATGCACTTCAAACACTTTTATACACTTTTTGCGAAAAATTGACAAGAGTATAGACAATGATATAGTTATCGTCCAAACCTCGTAATCTGCGCGATTTCCGACCTCGCAAAGAAGCAAAAAGTCGCATTAAGACTACAACAAGCCGCCGTTCCTACGGAAATTTTCGGCAAAAAAGCATTTTGTAACAATAATGTAAAATTTACGCCATATAAACCAAAGGCATCTTTCAAGGGAGATTCTCATAAGAATATTAGGGAAGGTTTTTGTAAGCGCACTCTCATACAGAAATTGAAAAACCATACGCGGCGTTTGGACGCATCAACAGGAAGGCCGTATTTTTCAAACGCTCGCTTCTGCACGCGGAAAACCTGCTATAATGCCGACAAAACGGAGGGGAACGCAAATGCGTGAATTTCAAATCGAAAAGATCGATGCGCCTGGCGTGTTGGACGTAAAACAAATCCTCTCGGTATGGGAGGCGTCCGTGCGTGAGACGCACGACTTTTTAACGGAAGAAAATATTTTGTCGATTCGCCCGCTCGTCGAGCTCGCGCTGCCGCACGTGGAACTTTTCGCGGCGCGCAACGCGCGGGGGAACATCGAGGCCTTTATGGGCGTGAGGGATAAAAAGATTGAGATGCTCTTTCTTGCGCCGGGCGCGCGCGGCAAAGGTATGGGCGCGCGATTCATCGCGTACGCCGTGCATACGCTGGGCGCGAAATTCGTCGACGTTAACGAGCAGAACGGGCAGGCGGCAGGATTTTACGAACACATGGGATTCGAAACGTTCGACCGCTCGGAAAAGGATGAACAGGGCAATCCTTTCCCGATCTTGCGTATGCGGCTTAAAAATGAGAAGGACTAGGCTTTGTTTGCGTTTTTTGCTTCTCTATAAAACACTTTAAGATCGCGTCGCACGTCTTCGGACAAGTTGCGCCAGCGAACGCCGCGCACAGCGCCCTCCAAACCGCACAGCCTGTTGTAGCACGCGCTGTCGTCTATTTCCAATATCCGAAGCCACGCCCGTTTCCCCCCGATTTCGCGCAACTGCGCGGGCGTCGTAATTCCGACCTCGATCAACTGCTGCGATACGACTTTGCCGATATTCGGCATATCCGTCAATTTTTGCATCGTTATTCCTCCATATGCCGAACGTCCAGATAAAACGCGCGAAGCTCCGCCTTCAACTCCGGAGGCAGACGAAACCAACAAATTCCCCGTATCGCGCCCTCAAACGCATAAAGAAAATTGCAGTGTAGCCCGGGAACGTTCTCCCTGACGTTGAGCCATGCGCGGCGGCTGCCCATCTCGCGGAGTTCTTCAAGGCTGTAAACGCCGATCCCGTGCAGATATTTTACGTTCGCGGGGCCAAGGTTCGGCGTATTTTTTAAATCCGTCATCGCTAAAAAAGATTCCGCTTCCACAGCGTGATTGTCGCGAGCACCGCAAGCACGAATGTGAACGCAATAATCATCCAAAAACCGAACGGATGCGCGGTCCACGGAACCGGCACGTTCATGCCGAAATAACTCGCGATAATTGTCGGGATCGACATCACGACCGTGACGGACGCAAGGAATTTCATAACTACGTTCAGGTTGTTCGATATAACCGACGCGAACGCGTCCACCATGCTGGACAAAACCTCCGTCTGAATCTGTGCCATTTCAACAGCCTGGTCGTACTCCACGCGCACGTCGTCGAGCAGGTCCATTTCCTCCTCGTCCAATTTTGCGAAACGCGCCCCGTGCGCTTCCGTCGTAAGGCGGATAAGCCGTTCGATGACGACCTTGTTTGAGCGCGACGCGATCGAAAAATATGTCAGCCCCTTCTGTAAATCGAGCAGCGCAAAAAGTTCCTTGTTCCGCATGGACGCCCGCAGGTCCTGCTCCATCTTCTCCGACGCCCTGCTGATCTGCCGCAGTTCATGCAGATACAGCGCCGCCGATTTGTACAAAATCTGGAATAAAAACTTCGCGCGCTTCGCCGTGCAGAAAGCGTCGGCGCGCTCCGCGTTAAAATATTGCAAAGCGGGGCTCTCTTCGCACGAAACGGTGACGAAATAATCTGGCGTTACGATCATACCGAGCGGCAGCGTATCATACGTATTGACGTCCGTTTTGCGGTCCACCGGCACGTTGATCAAAACCAGAAATTGCCCGTCGCTGATCTCCGTACGCGAAGGCTCCTCCGGATCAAGCGCCGCCCGCAGGAAATCCTGCGGAACTCCCGTGATTCGCTCCACTTCCGCCATCTCGTCTTCCGACGGAGCGACAAGATTCAGCCATACGCCCGGCGCCGCCGTCCGCGTGTCCAGCTCGGCCCAGCCATGTTCCGTATTTCTCACAATTTTTAACATGCTATCTCAGCCTCCAGCCTTGATGCCGCAAGTGTACGAAGCAAAAAGCACGGAGTCAACCGCCAAAAAGGCGTAGGCGTCTGCGTAAAACATGTGATTTGATTCGGAAAGATTTTGATAAGAGATGCGAAGAAAAAACAAAATGCGCTTTATACAAAAAACGCGCGCAAATGCGCCAATATCGAAGGCAGAGAAACGCACTCCGCACCAGATCACCTCTTTAGAAATTTTTTAAGTGCTTCCCTCAGGGACAGAAGCTCTCGTCGCAATGCTGCATGAAGCGGGAAGTTTAGAAAGGCTGCGTTAAACTGCAAAGAAACGATTTCGCACGAAACGCGCTCGAGACATACCAGACACGAAGTAATACGAAACGGGAGAGGCCGCAGCGCACTTTTCCGTGCGTTAAGGCCTCTCCCGATTTGTATTGCGATGTTAGCGGTGCGTTCCCGCGCGTTTTTATTAACGCTTGGAGAACTGGAACCGACCTCTCGCTCCCTTGAGTCCGACCTTCTTACGCTCAACCATTCTCGGGTCGCGCGTGAGCATGCCGGCCTTCTTCAGAACAGGGCGTGCCGTCGGGTACATTTTGAGAATCGCGCGCGCGATGCCGAGGCGAATCGCGCCTGCCTGTCCGGTAAGACCGCCGCCGTGCGCATTGACAAACACGTCGATCTTGCCTTCTACGCCTGCGACCTTGAGAGGCTCAACGGCCTGCGAGGACCAGTAAAAGCGCGGCAGATAGTCTTCAACCGTGCGGTTGTTGATGAGGACTTTGCCCTCGCCTTCGCGAATACGCACGCGTGCGATCGCGTTCTTTCTTCTGCCTGTACCCCAGACGAATGTCGAAGGTGTTTTTTCAGCTGCTTTTTTCGCTGCCATAATATTCACCCCTCGTCCTTAATCAAGATTCTCAGGCTGCTGGGCCGCGTGCGGATGGCTCGGGCCTGCATAGACCTTTAATTTACGATACATATCGCGACCAAGCTTCGTCTTGGGGAGCATGCCCCATACAACGCGCTCGATCAGGCGCTCCGGACGGCGCTCCAGCACCTGTCCGTATGTGAGGGTCTTCAGCCCGCCGGGATATCCGCTGTAACGGCGAATCGTGGACTGCTCTCTCTTTTTGCCGGTCAGACCGACTTTTTCCGCGTTGACGACGATTACGAAGTCGCCGGTGTCAACGTGCGGCGTATAGGTGGGTTTGTGCTTCCCCGAAAGGATA
Organism: Synergistaceae bacterium OttesenSCG-928-D05; assembly: GCA_030266985.1. Taxonomy (GTDB): domain Bacteria; phylum Synergistota; class Synergistia; order Synergistales; family Synergistaceae; genus JAJDJB01. The sequence goes on along the minus strand of JAJDJB010000028.1, from coordinate 13,168 downwards.
CGGGCTACCTGTACGGCAAGGCGGCCAAGATGTTTATCTGTCGCGTCAACCACATACCATTTGCGCTCGACGGTTCCAGGCTTGGCCATGAACGAACGTGTTCCGATCATGGAACTTCCTCCTTAGAAAAACTGTTTCCAATTCATTTTTTATTTTATGTCTCAAAGCTGACCTTCCGCCCCGCATTGTCATGGCATTGCACCTTTCGGCGCTAACGCTGCGGCATTTTCCGCGATCGTGGGGGAAAACGGAAAAAGGGTCCGGACAGGCGTTTAAGCAAAACAGAGAAAAAATTTGTGCAACGCTTCTTATTTATATAGAAGCATTACGCCGGAGAAAACTTACTTACTTTATCATCACCTGAATGATCGAGAGCAGCATAAACGCAATCAGCAATCCGCTCGTCACCTTGGTGAACGAGGTCATACGCTGCCAAGTTCCGCTGTTATCCATCTGCGTTCCGCCGCCGCCGAACGCGCCGGAAAAACCGCCGCTCTTTCTGGACTGCATCATAATAACTCCGACCAGTGCGATACAAACTGCGATATGAAGGATGCTAAAAAGTATCTTCACTACTATTCCTCCCAGTGCTTCGATTCAGAATCTGCGCGCCGACAATCGTCACTTGCGCAGAGCACATTCTCATCTTTGCGTACAGCAATAGATTGTACCACAGGTAATAGCATTTCGGCTATACCTTTCAGCGCTAATGCGCGATGAGAAATTTTTTGTTTGATTTCGTCTCCGAGTTCAGAAAAGGTTTTATCGTAGCCATTTGGAATAAAAATCGGGTCATAGCCGAAGCCGGAGCTTCCTGCGGGGGTAAACGCCAGTTTTCCTTCGCAATTTTTCTGGCACACGATCGGCTTGTCGATTTCCGGAAAAACAGCGACGAGGCACGCGACAAAACGCGCGGTCCGGTCTTCTTTGCCCGCCATCTGCGCGAGCAGCCAGTTCGTTCTGTCCGCATCACTGCCGGGCACGATCCGCGCGGAATGAACGCCCGGCACGCAGCCGAGCGCGTCGACCTCAATACCGCTGTCGTCCGCGATTGCGGCACAGCCGGTAAAATCCATCCAAGCTTTTGCCTTAATATAGGAGTTTTCTTCGTAAGTGTCGCCCGTTTCTTCGACTTCCACGGGCATGTTGAAGTCGCCGCCGAAAAGCAGATCAATCCCAGTCTCTTGAAGCACCGACCGCATTTCGCGGTACTTGTTTTTGTTGCCGCTCGCCAGGACCATTTTCAGCATGACAGGAATAATTTCTTTTCTTCTTCAGTCAGTTCGAGGCATTCGCGCTGCATTTTGTGAATCGCGGAGATTCCGTCCCATCCGAGCGAGACGATTTCGTCCAGTTCTGCACGGGTAAAGACGCCGCCCTCGCCGGTTCCCTGCAGTTCGACAAAACTGCCGTCCCCGGTCATGATCAGGTTCGCATCGACTTCCGCCCTGGAGTCCTCTTCATAACAGAGATCCAGCATCATAACGCCGTCCACTTTTCCTGCGCTGACCGCGCCAATTTGTGTTTTTAAAGGAATGGAAGAGATTTTCTGTTCTGCGCGCAGCCAGCGCAACGCGTCGAACAGCGCGACAAAGCCCGCGGAAATCGAGGCCGTTCTCGTGCCGCCGTCTGCCTGCAGAACGTCGCAGTCGATCCAGATCGTGCGTTCGCCAAGCCCGGGCATGTCGACCGCAGCGCGCAGGGAGCGTCCGATCAGGCGCTGTATTTCACTGCCCCTGCCGTTCAGTTTCCCTTTGCTGATGTCGCGCTGCATGCGCTGGTGCGTCGAGCGCGGCAGCATTGCATATTCCGCGCTGACCCAACCCGTACCCGTGCCGCGCAGAAACGCGGGAGCCTTGTCTTCGACCGAGGCGGTGCAGATGACTTTCGTCTCGCCCCATTCAACGAGCGCGGAACCTTCCGCGTAGCGGTTAACGCCGCGCGTAAAGCGGATGTTTCGGAGGTCGCGCGGTTCCCTGCCGTCAATTCTCTGGAACTGCATCTATCCTTTGAGCTCCCAGGCGGACGTTAGGTCGACGGGTGCTTTCTCCTTCGATTCCTTGCCGTCGATGTAGAATTTCACCTTTTTGATCGGCGGGAAATTTTCCTGCATCGTGCGCACAAGTCCGGTAAGAACAGCGGTTGCCCTGTCTTTGCCGAGCGTTTTGAGCGAAGTTTCAAACTCGCCCGTAACGTCTACATACAGCCAGTCGCCGCTCCGGTAGATATTCAGCACATGCACTCCGGGTGAGAGCGCGGACGTCTCTTTGAGACTATCCATGTATACGGTCAGAAGCCGCTGGATATCTTCTTCGGGAAGTCCTTTTCTGATTTTGATCTCACGTTCACTGAAAGTACCGCCTTCCAGGAAGTAGATCCTATAGGTCGCGTCGCCAAGCCCTGCTGCCTGCCCCGACGTATCCGTCAGTTCCGTGCTGCTGCCCACCACGTTCCCAACGCGCGGTCCGCCTTTTTTATCCGCCCAGTTGAAGAGGTGATTTGCGCCGAGGTAACCGCAGACAAAGAAAATCGCAAGCAGTGCGCCCCACGCAAAAATGCGGACAAGGAGCGGCGCTTTTGTGCGCTCATCTTCGTAATCGTCTTCTTCGTAGTCGTCGATTTCTTCGTCGTCTTCCGGCTCCTCGTAATCCTCGCCGCGCGCACGGCGGATCACCTGCCGGTGCTGCTGGGCTTCTTCTATCTCACGTTCGCGCAGGGAACGGCGTACAAAATAGCCCTTTCTCGCGCCTTCCTGTCCTTCTTCGTTATCCTTCAGCTCATCCGCTTCCTTTTCCGGATTTCTCCTGCGAACAGCGGGTTCGTCGAAATCGTCTTCTTTCTTTTTGCCTACTACAAAGTGGCGTGTTCTCTCTTCAGGATCGCGCATCGTATAACCCCTCCTATGCCCTTACTGTACGTTAACCGGATGTTCCCTGATGTACTGGACGACGCCGGCGGCGATGCTCTTGCAAAGTTTCTCGCGATAGCTCTGCGTGTTTAACTTTTTCGCTTCTGCGGCATCCGTCAAAAATCCCATTTCGACGAGCACAGCAGGCATGGCGGCGCCGCGAAGGACGAAGAAGGGAGCCTGTCCGACTTTGCGCATCGGCAACCCCGAAGCTTTCGCGTTCCGATGCAGCACCTCGCAGAGCGCCGTGCTTTCGTTGATCTTATCGTTCTGCTGCATATCGCCGAGAATCTTCAGCAGCAGCTGCGTCTTTTTATCCGACTGCGCCGTCGCTTCCGCACTGCTGCCTCCGCTCGCAAGTTCTCTGTTTTCCGTAACGGCTAGCTGCATCGCGTCTTTGTCGGATGGCAGCGCCATAATGTAATATTCCAGCCCCGCAGCCTTCCGTCCCTTGGGAACGGCGTTGCAGTGCATGCTGATGAACACGTCCGCTTTATGGTTGTTCGCGATCTGCGTACGTTCCGCAAGTTTTAGGTAAACGTCCGTCCTGCGCGTGTACCGCACGTCCACGCCGTATCCGGCCAGAATTTTTCCTAGTTCGAGCGTCGCTTTTAAATTGATGTCCTTTTCGCGCAGGCCGTTTGCCGTAGCCCCCGGGTCATGTCCGCCATGCCCCGCGTCGATCACGACGATCGGTTTCCTATTCGTGTTGGGGATCACGATGGGAGCCGGCGCGGCCGCGGGCTTTGGTTCTGCGGCGGGTTTCGTTGCGGCTGGTTTGACTTCGGGCGCTTTTGTCTCAGCGGGTTTCGCTGCCGGTTTTGTGTCGGCGGGCTTCGCCGCTTCCGGTTTTGCCGCCGCTGGCTTCGCCGCCGGTGCGGGCGTTACCGCAGCGGTTCCGTCCGAAGCTTTCCACTGGAGCCCCGTTTTTCTGCCGATTGAAGAAAAGAATTGATCGAACGCCGAGGCGAGTGATTTTCCGTCCACCCACCAGTGGTTGTTTTCCAGCATAATCGGTTCGAATAACGGCACGATATTGTTGCTGACGCGGATGACGCTCGCGTTATTCCAGAATTCAATCTTGTTGCCGCTCATTACGACGACCAGGCCGTTCTGCACCGCGCTTGGAACAAGTCCGAGCGCGGATACGACCTCTTCCGCGGCGGCGTCGAAGCCGCCCATGGAATTTTTGCGGATCGTAACGTCGCCTTTTTTGATATCTCCGTACCATAGCGCCATCGTATCGGCGCTCGCAGCCGAAGCCGTCACCGCCAGAAAGAGCAGCAGTACCAGCCAGCAGCCAATGATTTTTTTACTCACCTGCAAGAACAATATCTTCCACCACCAAAGTTGGCGCCGCGACGGCGCCGAAGTATTGCAGATCGGATCCGACTGCGACTATCTTCCGGAGGAAATCTTTCAGATTCGACGCGATTGTCACTCCGCTGACGGGACGCGCCAGCGCACCCCGTTCAATGAGGAGTCCTTTCGCCCCGATCGAAAAATCTCCGCTCACGGGGTCTATCGTATGCAGCCCCATGAACTCCGTTATATAAAATCCTTTTTTTACACGGCCAATGAGCGATTCCGGTGTCTCATCCCCAGGCAATAGTATAGCATTTGTCGTCCCCACATCGGGCAGCGAAGATAACCCTCTGCACGCGTTTCCCGTTGATTGCACGCCGTCTTTATACGCGTACTGCAAATTATAAAGATAGGCGTTTGCAACGCCTCCGTCGATCAGCACGGTTCTTCCCGTCGGGACACCTTCCGCATCCCAGGAGGAAGACCCCGCTTTCCACGGCACGCGGCCGTCGTCGACTAGCGTCACACAGGAAGACGCAACGCTTTCCCCGAGCATGCCCGCCATCATGGAGCGCCCTTTATGAATCTCCGGCGCGCAGAATAGGTCGGCGATCGCGTCGACCAGAGACGCGCACGCGTCTGCTTCGATCACCGCGTCGTACGTTCCCGTAGCGATGCTTTTCGCGCCGAGCAATGCCGTCGTTTTAGAGACCGCAAGCGCCGCGGTCTTCACGATATCAAGCTCATCGAACCTGCGGGACTCGAAACCATAGCCGCCGAGTTCCGTATACGCGCCGTCGCGAACCAGGACCGAGACTCCGCAGCTCGCGCTGCTGCCCCGCTCCCATCCAAAAGCGCCTTTCGTCGAGCGGTAATAAGACGTACCGCTCCCGTCGTGCCACGCGGCGCTGCGCACGGAGACGACGCGCTTGTCCGCGGCTGCCGCGAGGCGCGTCATCTCTTCGCAAAACTGATAACGCTCCTTCTGCGTGATTTCGGAGATTCTTGAATCGTTCTGCGATATTTCGGGGTCTTCAACGAGCGATCCTTCATAGAGCATGACGCCATCTTCCGGCTCCGCGTTCCTGCAGTTGGAGAGGCTCCATTCTACAAGCTCCCGCACCGCGTCGCGCGTGATCCTGTTGCCGAAGGCAATCCCCTGACGGCCATCCGCCATGATGGTGCGCACGCCGATGCCGGCCGTGGAGCCGGCAACGCTTTCTTCGACTTCGCCGTCCTTCATGGAAAGCCCCGTTCCGGCGCCCTCCGAATAAAGCACGTCCGCGTCGGACGCGCCGCCTTCAAGCGCTTTTTCCAGCGCAAAGGCGGCAAGATTTTCAATTTCGTTTTTATTTCGTGTTTCCGTCAAGAAAGAACCTCCAGAATAACCGCCGCCGCTTCTTCGACATCGCTGGCGTTTACGTCAAGGTGCGTGACGAGGCGAATGCGACGCGGCTCGTTAACGTTGAGCAAAACGCCGCGCGCTTTGCACTTCGCCACGAATTCTTCATCTGAAGGATGTTCGTCGCGAAGGCGGAAAAAGAGCATATTGGTTCTGTTCGATACCGGTTCGACCTCGACGCCGCCTTTTTCCAGCAGTTTTACCATGTTGAGCGCGTTCTCGTGGTCAAGCGCAAGCCGGTCGATGTTGTTTTTCAGCGCGTAAAGACCAGCCGCCGCCGCGACGCCGACCTGACGCTGCGCGCCGCCCAAACGTTTGCGCCACTTCATCGCTTTTTCAATGAAAGCTGCCGTACCGCACAGCATGGAGCCCATCGGCGCTCCCAGCCCCTTGGAAAGGCAGAACTGCACCGTGTCCACTTCCTTCACATAGGCCGACACGTCCACGCCGTGAAAGACGGAGGCGTTGAAAATTCTCGCGCCGTCCAAATGCACGTGGAAGCCCAAACGGCGGCCTTCCCGCGCGACGTCCGCAAATTTCGCGGGCGAAACGGCGACGCCGCCGGTAAAGTTATGCGTGTTTTCAAGCGTCAGGATCGTCGTATCCGGATGGTGGATGTTGTTGTCCGCGCGGCTTGTCGCAGCAAGGTCTTCCTTGCGCGGAATCCCTTCGTCATCGTTAAGCGGATACGGGCATAGCCCCGCAACGCCGGAAAAACCACCGACTTCGGCGCACCACACGTGCGAACGCGCCCCGGCCAGAAGGCTCTCGCCTGGGCGTCCGGCCACGAGAAAGGCAATCAGATTGCCCATTGTACCGGAGCAAACGTACATCGCCGCCTCTTTCCCGGTCAGTTCCGCCGCATAGGCGGCCAGCGCGTTGGACGAGGGATCGTCCCCGTAAATATCGTCTCCGACCTCGGCGTACGCCATAATCTTGCGCATTTCCTCGCTTGGTTTCGTAACCGTGTCGCTCCTGAAGTCCATAATTCGCATTTGATGCCCTCCCGTCAAATTTGAATGCCCAATCGTGCCCAGGGCAAAAAATCCTCGCTTACGATCATGCCGAGTTCCACTCCCGCGCTGTGCGCGCCGTGGAAGTCGGAACCCGCCGTCGTAAATAACCCGTATTTCGCGGCGACCGTCATCAATCGAAAGGTCTGCTCCGCCGTGTGTCCCGTATAAATCGCTTCGAGTCCCCAAAGCCCCGCTTCTTTCAGCCGAGCGACCAGCTTTTCGAACGCGTCGTCATCCAGGCGCGTTTGCAGCGGATGCGCCATCACGGGCAGTCCGCCTGCGTTTCGGATCATTTCAATGCACATTTCCGCAGAGAGCCGCTCTCTTTCAACGTAAGCGCTCCCGTTTAGACCGATATATTTATCGAACGCTTCCTGATTGCTATGTACATAGCCTTTTTTACGAAGCAGAGCGGCGATGTGCGGCCGCGCGACGACTTCGCCGTCGGCCTCCGCCTCGGCTTCTTCGACCGCAATATCGATCCCCATCGACTGCAGTTTGCCGCAAATTGCGGCGTTCCTTGTGTCACGGCCTTCGCGTATCCCGGCAAGTTTCTCTTCGAACGCGCTTTCGTTCTGCCGAAAGCGGTAACCGAGAATATGCAGGGTATACTCTTCATCCGCGGCAAGCTCAATGCCAGTGATGCCGTTCACCCCATACCGCGCGCAGGCTTTCAGAAACGGCGGCAGACCGGAAGTCGTGTCGTGGTCCGTCAAAGCCAACAGAGAGAGGCCCCGCGATTTTGCGCATCTCGCAAGCGCGTCGACCTCATAGCTGCCGTCCGAATATGTGCTGTGCACATGCATGTCGATCTGAATCATCACGCGTCGTCTTCGCCCGGGCCGGTCTCTGCCGTCTCTTTGTCCTGATCCGCTTTGTCGGCTTCGTCGAAGGAGATCGCCAACTGTTTATTCTTGGCGCTTTCGGCGCTCTTTTTTCCTGTCGTTTTTACAGCCGCCTCAAACTTCCGTTCCATTTCGAGCTTTTCCATCGCGGCCTCTTTTTTCGCGACTTCCTTCATATATACATAAACGGCCTGCGATACAAAAAAGGCGAGGATTTCAAAAACAGACTGGTCTTCCTCCGAAAACGCGTGCGGCCTGTCGGATTCCAGTTGTATCACGCCAATTTTTTCCCCGCCCGCCTCAAGACCGACGGACATTAGAGAGCGGGCCTCCCTATAAAGCGGCATATCGACAAGCTGCTCAACTTTCCCCGTCATGTAAGAACCGCCGGAAGCGAATAACTTCCACATGACGCCGCCGTCGCGCTTCAGGTCGATCCGTTTGTCTTCGTGATATTCGGGCAGATAAAGTCCCGACTTGCCGTCGGAAAGCGCGATAAAAACGGCCGCTCCGCTCATCTCGCCAATCTCGTCGACCGCGATCGCCGCCACCTGATCAAGCGTTCCGGCTTCGCACAGAAGCGCCGCAAAATCATGAAAAGCGGGGAGCATGCGCCTCACACTGTCCCGGAAATAGAGCATAAACCCGGCAAGGATAAAAAGGAGCAGTAACAGCGAGCCCGTCTGGACCCAGTTGAACGTGCCTGCCAACACGGCTGTGATCGCCGCGCCCGCGCAGAGCACGAGGTTCGTTTTGTAAGGCCATCGCCCGACTTCGTTGAGTCCGAGAAAAACGGAGAGGATAACTGCGATGAGGAATTCCGGCATCTTAAGCAGGCTGCCCGCAAGAACGCCGACAACCAGCACGGCCACCCAGAAGACGGAGGGCCAGAAACGCCGCTGGCGGAATAGCGGAACCGCTTTCGTTCTACCAGCTTTCACGGTGCAGCAACTCCCCGTCCAGCGTAAAGATCGAAGGCCCGCGTTCGCAAACGACCGCGACGCTCGCAGGATCTTTGCCTTTCGGGAGCGTCGTGGAGCCGGGATTCAAAAAAATCGTGCCGTTTTCACGTATGAGAGAAGCGATGTGCGTGTGTCCGGAAATCGCGAGATCGGCTTTAAAATCAAGCGCCAACTGCCGGAAAAGTGCAAAATTATCCCCGTGCATGACCAGAATCTTTTTCTCCTGCCACCAGAGCGTGACGTAAGGGGAAAGCGGCCTGTTCAGCACCATCTGATCCACGTCCGCGTCGCAGTTTCCGCGTGCGATCATCAGCGTGCCCTGGTACGCGCGCATCGCATCAGCGAGGTCCGCGGGCGTGTATCCGCCCGGGATCGTATTGCGCGGGCCGTGGTATAGAACATCCCCCGCGTGCAGGATGGCTTCCACGTCGCCAAAACGGTCAAGCGCCTTCCGCCATGCGGGAAGGCTGCCGTGCGTATCCGACATAATTCCGATTTTATGCTGCGGGATAAACTCTTCGCTCATCGATGATATTCCTTTCCGCCTGCAAATCTCACCCCGTTATTATATAATCATAAAACAGGAAAAACAAAGAGGAGGGCTCATAATGGAGCTGAATATAAACAATTTGGAAGAGCAGGACATGAAAGCGCTGGTTCATTCGCTGGAACTGGTTTCGGCACGCGTTTTCGAATCGGTCGTAACGACAAACCAGCTTGCAAGCTCGACCACGCCGGAAATGCAGGGACTGTTTCAGCAATGGCTCTCCATTATCGCAAGAGAACTCATAAACGTTATCGAAGACAGCGGCAAAGTCAACCCCGATGAGGTCGCCGCGATGATCGGCATCACGCCGGGAAGCGTCCTGTCACTGATTTTGACGCTGCAAAGACAAGGCAAGATTAAAATCAAGAATCTGGAAATAGAAGTAACAAACGGAAAAAACACAGAAATATGCGGCTGCATGGAACAATAGCGACAGCGACAGAAAAGGATCGGTTTCAAGGACTGCGTTTTGGAATATTTTCGAGAACTTAGAACATTCAGAATGAACCTGCTAAGAATCCACGCGCGACGGGATTTGGAAAAATCCTGGCGCTGGGACGCGCATCCGGACATCATGAGCCGGATCGCACTGCGGTTCTATGCCGTTGTATTTCTCTTTCGTTACCTAAAATTTTTTGCTCCCGGTTTTCTGCCCCTGCCCTCCGCTGAGGTCTGCCTCACAACTCGATGCACTTTGCGCTGCCGCGACTGCGCCAACCGCGCACAATTCTACGGCAGCCCCTGGCGGCAGCATTTCGATTACGACAGCAAAACGCTTTTGCGCGATCTCGATTCCCTGCTGGCCTCGGTGAGCGAAATCGGCAGAATTCGCCTCATGGGGGGCGAAACGTTTTTATATCCCGATTTGCCGGAAATCATTCTTTTTTTATCGCGGTCTGAAAAAGTACACACGGTCAACATCGTGACAAACGGTACGATCATGCCTTCGGATGAAGTGTTCACCTGCATAAAAGAAACCGGCACAACGGTCACGATCAGCGATTACGGCAGCTTATCGGCAAAGAAGGAACAGATTGTCGCCGAACTGGAGAAACGTGGCATCGAATATAACATCGACTTTACGGACGGCGCATGGTGCGACGCGGGATCGCACGAGCCGCGCGGCAGGACGCCGAAAGAGCTGCGCCGGCTTTATCACGCCTGCGGCATCGCAATATACTGCAAACATATCGTGAACGGGCGCATCTACGCGTGTTCGATTGCCGCGCACCTTGACAACCTCGAATTGAAACCAGACGACCCAGCCGAATCCGTAAATCTGCGCCAGCCCGCTGGACCGCTTCGCCGCGATCTGAAACGAATGTTGTCGCTTGACTATATCTCGTCCTGCGACCACTGCGACATGCCTTTATGCAGGCCGCTTAAGGTCGCAGAGCAGCTGAAACCCGGCGAATACCTCTAAAATCTCCCTTTTTCACCCCGTTACTAATAGGGAAACAGGACAAAAGAGAAACGCTTTCACGTTATTTTTATATCATTTCAACTTCTCCCATATCAACTTTACTTAACCTTAACCATTTTGTAACATAACTGGCTTTATTTTATAGTTAAAAGGTGCTATATTATCTACATCGAAACGAGACGTTTTTGAGAGTCTAAGAGACTCATCTTCAACTCCGCCCCTTCGATACAGCACCAACAACATCACGCGCTCGGAAAGTGCGAATGCCGCCCCGCATTCGCACTTTCCGTATTCTTTTATAGGCGCTGCGCCATACCGTTCCCCTTTTCTGCGGTAAAATATATGCGTATCATAAAAAACTATATTTGAAACCATGGGTATTCATGACAATAAAATCGATCGCCTTTGAACCAGCCCATAAGCGCGTAACGTTTACAGGGAACAAAACCGTTCTGGAAATTGCCTCGGAAAACGGCGTTCCGATTGATCAGCCATGCAGGGGAAACGGCACCTGCGGGAAATGCAAAATCACTGTCGCCCCTTCCACAGCCCCTTCCATACAGGAAAAGCAGCTCCTTACACATGCGGAACTGAATGCAAATATACGCCTCGCCTGCCAGACGCAGGCGCTCGACAACATGTGTATTTGCATCGAAAATTCGGAGGCGGCCGGAATCCAAACGCTCGGCATCGCGGAACAAGTTCCCGAAAGCAATATCATGCCCGAGGTCACGGCGAATAACGTCAAAGAGAAATTTGACGCGGACGCAAACGGCGGTATTTACGGAATCGCGCTCGACATCGGAACGACGACGCTCGCCGCGTCGCTCGTAAACCTGCAGACAGGCGCAACGGAAGCGGTTGCAGCGGGGCTCAATCCGCAAACCGCCTACGGAGACGACGTCATTTCAAGAATATCTTACGCGGCGAAGTCCCTGGAAAATTTGCTGCGCCTCCAGGCCTGCGTCATTGACGCTGTGAACGGACTGATTGCGGAACTTCTGAAAAAAAGCGCCGTTGATCCGCTGCGGATATTTCATTTTATCGCCGCGGGAAATGCAACGATGGAACATCTTTTCGTCGGCGAGGACGTTTCTTCGATCGGAGTTGCCCCATTCGCGCCCAAATTCTATAAAATCCCGCGGAAACGCGCAGCGGAACTTGCGCTGCAAATCAACCCCGCCGCCTATGTAGATCTCATGCCGAATATTTCAGGCCACGTGGGCGGAGACGTTACGGCGGGCATTTATTTCACCGGCCTTTACCGGCAGGAAGCCCCAAGTCTTCTCATCGACCTCGGCACAAACAGCGAGATGGCGCTTGGCGGCAGCAATGGAATCCTTGCCTGCTCCGCGGCCGCCGGCCCGGCGTTTGAGGGCGCCCGCATTCATCGCGGAATGCGCGCGGAGCCCGGAGCGATTGACGAGGTCCGCATCCGCGAAGACGGTACGTTTGAGATTGGTACAATCAACGAGAGGCAGCCGCGCGGCTTCTGCGGATCGGGGCTCATTGACCTCGTCGCCGCGCTGCGCGAGGCGGAAATTATTGAAGCAAGCGGCGCGTTCGCGAAAAAAGATATCGACAGCGACCGCTTCCGACGTCTATACGAACGCATAAGAAAAAGCGACTTCGGCAGAGAAATCGTCATCGCGGAAGGCGAACACGGCCCGATTACGCTAACACAGCGCGACATACGCGAGGTTCAGCTCGCGAAGGGCGCGATCGCGAGCGGGATCGAAATGCTGCTCGCAAAGCAGGCGCTTACCCCGGACGAGATCGACAGCGTCTATCTTGCTGGCGCGTTTGGAAATTACCTCGATAAAAATAGCGCGACACGGCTCGGAATATTGCCGAAAGTCAACGCCTCTAAAATCATTGCGGCTGGCAACACCGCGGGAAAGGGCTGCATCAAAGCGCTGCTCTCCAACGATTGCTGGGAAGAAATCGACGCCTTCCTTAAAAACACAACGCACCTGGAACTCGCCGCCTCCGGTCATTTCCAGGAACGCTTCGTCGCAAACATGGCCTTCGAGTAGACGGACATGAAAACCACGCTCTATTTCTCCGACAACGGCAAAATCAAAAACACACTAATTGACGTCTCCGTACCAGACGTGGACACGATCGAATCGAGCCTCTCAACATCCCGCCCGGGCGTACGCAATGAATTTAAAGCGTTCAAGACTGCGTGGAAAAACGACTACGCCCCAAAACTTTCCATGTCCGCAGCGCTGGTGCCGGAAACGCCGGCGTTCCTGCGGGATACGCTTTTGCCGGTACTGCCGGAAGGGATGAAAAACACATTCCGCGACGCGAACATTCAAAAAACGTTTTGCGGAATCTGGACGCTGGGCCCGGTGCTCGACGCACTGTCGGACGAGCTCATGCGGGACAACCTTGTGTGGGCCTTCTTTCTGGACGTCGCCGCGACAAACGTGCTGCTCCACCTCCATGCCCGCCTGCTGACGCTAATTCCCGATTTTTTCTCTGAGACGGTGAAATATTCCATCGCCGAATACTATCCGGGGAGCGATCTCGCCGAATCGGGCCTCGTGCCCTATATCGCAGACCGCGCGATCGAGATCGGATTTCCTGCGCAGCGCAATAAATACGGCATGATTCAGCCAAAAAAATCACAATGCGCGATCATATTCTGCGGAGAGAACGCAAATAGAATTCCGAAAATGCCCTGCGGCGTATGTTTGGGCGCCAAATGCACATACCATCAACTCGGCGGCTGCCATATGGGGCGCGACTGGC
>JAJDJB010000027.1 GCA_030266985.1 Synergistaceae bacterium OttesenSCG-928-D05 | reverse complement strand
AAATTGCCTGCTGGAAATAGTGACTTGTATTTCACGTAAAACGTCGCCGCGACGCCGGGAAAGGGATGGTAATATCTAATTCAAATCCATCCAATTTTTAGGAGCTGATCGAATGAAAGATTTTCTTGAGCTGTGCGAACGGCGTCAAAGCTGCCGTAATTTTGCGGAAAAACCGGTCGAACGCGAAAAGCTGACGAAGTGCATCGAAGCTGCGCGCCTGGCGCCCTCGGGCTGCAATTCCCAGCCATGGAGCTTTGTAGTTGTCGATACGCCGCAGATTGTGCGCGAGGTTGCGAAATGCGGGCAGCAGATGGGCATCAATGCGTTTCTCGAAAAGGCGCAGGCGTTTATCGTCGTCTTGGAAGAGCACGCGGTGCTGATGCCGATGATAAGGGGTGTGCTCGACAGCCAATATTTCGCGAAGGGTGACCTGGGCGCCGCAACGGTTGCCATTTGTCTAGAAGCTGCTGACCAGGGGCTTGGCACCTGCATCATCGGTCTCTATAACAGAGAAAAGCTTTGCGAGCTTCTGGACATCCCGATCGAAAAACAATTCGCGGCGCTGATTGCGGTAGGCTATCCCGCAGATGAAAAAGTGCGCGAAAAAACCCGCAAACCAATGGACGCAATCGTTCGCTACGTTTAGCGAGCAGCGTCGATGCTATAAAACAAAACAACTCCCCTGCGTTTCGCACGCGGGGGAGTTGTTGTTGGTTCCTAAAAATGTCTTGTGATCTGGTGTGGTTCGCGAAGTTTACAGATTTGCCGAATGTTCGAACAACCCATATATGGTTGCTCCGTTTTTATCCGCGACCTGTTTGCCTTTCGCGTAAACGCGGTCAATTTCCAAACGGTCAGAAAGGATGACCAGATCAGCGTCCGCTCCTTCTGCGATTGTGCCTTTTTGCGGATATACACCGATTGCCTTCGCCACATTTTCTGTCAGCGGTTTCAGGGCTGTTTCGAGCGGAATCCCTTCGATTTCTATCATGTCTTTCAGTTCCAGATAGAGTGCATCGACTGTAGTTGCGACCACGCGTTCGATGTTGCCTTGTGCGTCGTAGACTGTCATACTGCCGTTAGAATCTGAACTGATTGTCAATTGGTCAAGCGGAACGCCGTTATCTATACATTTTTTAATAGCTTTGCTCGTTTTGAGCGCTTCTGGAAAGCCGTTGCCAGGTTCAATTCCCGCGGTCAAGTCGATATAGGCGCCGAGCTTTGCCAGTTCCATCGCATGGTCGAACAGCGCCAGATCCCGGTTGACGTGGGTGGGGATGAACAGGTAGGGCGGAAGCTCGGTTTCCCTAATGATATCGAAGACCATATTCAGTCTCCTTGCGCCTGTTCCCATATGGATGTGTGTGTATCCGCGCTTGCCGCCGACCAGTCCGCCCGTGTAAGCCTCAGCCGCCAGACGTTCGACCTCCGCGCGCGTCGGTTGTGAGGAGCGCCGATCGGAAATCGCGGTTTTGACGCCGATGACCTTGTCGATCAGCGCGACATCTCTGCGTACCGAGCCCGTGATCGTATCGACCGGCACTTCGAATGAGCCGGTCAGCATATAGGTCGTGATTCCTTCTTTTTCAAGCGCTGTCGCTTTCGCGTACAGCGCTTCGAGGTTTCGTGCCGTTCCATCGGTTCCGCGCAGACAGACGATACTGGTGATGCCATATTTTACAATATTGGATATCTGCATCTCGGGTGTCCTTGTGGGATAACCACCCTCACCGCCCGCCCCAATTACATGCACGTGCTGGTCGATAAAGCCGGGGACGAGGAATTTTCCAGTCAGGTCTACGATTTCAATTCCCAGGGTCTTGCAGTCGATGTCGATAGTGTCTGAGATCTTGCAGACCTTTGTCCCTTCCAGCAAGATATCCTTTCTTCCCAAAGACATTGGGGCATACACATTTGCATTTTTGAACAATATCATCGTATCGTCTCCAGTCGCAGGTTATCTGTTGTCCACGCCAGCCTTTTTGATGCTGATGCCGGTGCACGCGTAGAAGATGGCAAACATGAATCCAGTATAATTCATGATTGCCCATGGCAGGTACTCAAGCGTCGGCACGCCCAGGGTGGCAGACATGTAAACGCCGGCACTTGCCCAGGGGATGAGCGGCACCACAACAGTGCCAGAATCTTCCAGTGTTCGAGATAGGTTTCTCAAATCGAGCCCCTTTGCTTTATAGGCATTTTGGAAGAGTTCTCCCGGGATGATAATTGAAAGGTATGACGTGCCGCCAATCAAACTCATCAGGAGACAGGAAACTACTGTGCTGGTAATGAGTCCGGCTGTGGTCGTGACCTTGGTCAGGAGTTTCTGCAGGATTGTGTCGAGGCAGCCGGTGAGAGAAATGATCCCGCCATAAATATAGGCACAATAAAGAATCAGAATCATGCCCATCATGCTGCTCATACCGCCCCGGTTAATCAGGCGGGTGACTTCGCTGATAATGATTTTCGCATCAAAACCCTCGCGTACGACCATGTTGACGTTGAATCCGTTCGCACATGCCGTTAATACGTTTTTAAACGTAAAATCCTGCACAGTCATGGCTAGGACGCAGGCGACAACGCTGGAGAGAAACATTACGGGAACGGTCGGGTAGTGCAGGAAACTGCCGATTAGGACAATCAACATAGGCAACAACAAAAGGATATTCCAGTTATAAATCATATCGAGCTGTGCCATCATGTTAGAAACCAGCTCGGATGTAACATCGCCGCCCTGTGAGCGGAGTCCGACAAGGAAATATACGGCAAGGCCGAGCAGGGTAGCAGGGATGGTTGTCCATAGCATATGTTTGATGTGCTGATAGATATCGACATTGGTTACCGTTGAGGCCAGGATTGTCGTGTCGGAAAGCGGCGTCAGCTTATCTCCGAAATAGGCGCCGGACAGCGCGGCTCCAGCGGCAATCGGCATAGACAGGCCAAGTGTACTGGCAATGCTCATGACCACGATTCCCATCGTGCCTACCGCGCCATAGGACGTTCCGGTCAGCACAGAAACGATCGCAGTAGACAGAAAGGCGGTGACGTAAAGGAACTTAGGATTGATGATTTGAATGCCGTAATAAATCATCATTGGCAGTGTGCCAGATGCCATCCAGGCGCCAATCATCATGCCGACGGAGAGAAGAATCAGAATTGCGCCGGTGGACTGGCTGATTTTCTCGGCAATCGAACCTTGCATTTCCGACCAAGTGTAACCCAGATACTTTGCAACGAGAGCGACGGCTACGCCGGAAAGTAGCAGTACGACCGTCAGAGGGAGTTTCCACAAAGAATAACCCACGCCGATTATTACGAGCATCGACAGGATTGGCAACAAAGCAATGAAGAAAGTTGGTTGCCGTTTTTGCCCAATCTGCATTTCATTTCCCATGATTTCTATTCTCCTTTATTTGATGTGAATGGGTCGGATCATTTATGATACACATTGTGGCCACAATGTTTTTGTGTTCAGGGAAATGTTTGATTTGTTTGACGCTTTATTATAAGATTATAATATTATAATGTTTGATGTTTGTCAATCAAAATGAAGGCAAGGATGTATATTTTATGAAATGCAGTCGTTGCCAGGGATACGCGGACTATATTAAGTAATTTAGATATATCTGGTAGATATAGATGCGTGGGAGTAAAGAGGCAACTACCATTTCACCTCATAAATGAAGGTGGCTCGTTTGCCACCGATGGGCGACATAGTCATCGTGTAGATGGAATATTCCTGTGGTCTATTGGTGTGATCGTAAGAAACTCGCTCAATCGCGATTGGCGGTGTTTGCGCGTTTTGATCCAGTTGCAGATATTTGCGTGTGTGCTCGTCCGGTTCGCTGATGTACAATTCGTCGAGTGAGCGGACAATACTCAAGCCGAGTTTCCCAGTCACAAAAAAATACCAACTGAAGATATCTCCCTCGCTGCGGATGATATCCAGTTTGGTGACATCCGGAATGTAGTGTGTCGAGTACTGGATTGGTTCATCGCAATGTTTGCCCAGTCGCGTAATCTTGACCACTTCAAGTCCCTCAGCTATGCCGAGTTTTTCAGCTACGCTGCTCTCTGCAGCGATTTTCGATACAGAGATAGTACCGTAGGTAATGTGAGCTCTAGCCTCGTACAATAGGCGCGAAAAACCATTGCCTCCCTGCAGGTAATCTTTGGGGTTGGTGGATTTTACAAAGGTGCCTTTGCCGCGTTTACGCTCTATCAAGCCAAGGGATTCCAGTTTCGACATTGCCTGCCGGATCGGCGCTAGGCTACAGTTGTACATTTGCATAAACTCTTTTTCGGCAGGCAGGAGTGCGCCGTCATGATAGGTCTGCGTGACGATTTTATTTAAAATATCATGAAAAATCGATTCGTAAATGGACATCTTCTTCTCCTTGCATTTACATATTGCACGCATTGCGGGGTTGGTGAAAGCAAACCGCGCGCAGGCTCCAATTGTTTTTCATAACGACACCATATTATACCTGACAAACAGGTATCCAGAAACACCTGCCCGCCCCATTCAGCGGTATCAAAGAAATAGAAACAACTCCCCTGCGTTTCGCACGCGGGGGAGTTGTTGTTATCTGAGCGTTCTATTCATCTTTGCTAATTATTTCGCTGATCTCGTTAATCTCTTTCGTCATTTCTTCGAGCCCCGCTTCGACTTCGCACGGGTCCTCGTAAATCTCCGCCGCAGTTTCCGCGGGCAGAGGTTCGTCGCATTTGTCTTTGGGAATTACGATGTTGAGCAGCACAGCCGCAATCGTAGCGATCATAACAGAGGCGCTTCCGAAAATATTGCCGACCCAGCCGGGCATCCCGGGGCCGCCCAGCGCGCCGCCTACCTGAGAGACGCCGACGCCGAGCGCTACGGCGATGCCGACGACCGCTGTATTGCGCGAGGTCATTTTTGCGGAGACGATCAGCTTCATGCCGGTCATCGTAATTGCCGCAAAGACCGTTATCGTAGCGCCGCCGAGCACGCACTGCGGAATGGTTGTGAGCAGCGCGGAAAATTTCGGAATCAGACCGGCGATCAGGATGACGACTGCGGCGATCGCGATCACGAACTTATTGATGACGCGCGTGATTGTGACGATGCCGACGTTTTGGCTGAACGTCGCGGTCGGCATGCCGCCGATCAGGGTGCCGAAGAGACTGCCGAGGCCGTTGCCCATGATGCCGCCCGCAAGTTCACGGTCTGTGGGTTCGCGGTCCATCGCGCCGACCGTCGTCGCCGAAATGTCGCCGATTGCCTGGATGGAGTTTACGACAAACATAATGACCATTGCGATTACGGCGTGCGGTGGGAATTCAAAGCCAAAGTAGAAGGGCTTCGGCAGCGCGATCCAGCCCGCGGAATTGACGTTCTGGAAGGAGACCATCCCGAGAGAGAGCGCAACTGCGTAGCCCGCGATCAGGCCGAGCAGGATTGAAGCAAGTTTCATAAATCCTTTTGTGAAGTGGTTAAAGAAGGTGACCATCGCCATCGTGAAAAGCGCGACGCCCCAGTTCCTGAGCGAGCCGAACTCTGGATTTCCCGCGCCGCCTGCCATGTACCGTATGGCGACGGGATAAAGCGAGAGTCCGATCGTAAAGACGACGGTTCCTGAAACGATGGGCGGAAAGAATTTGCGCAAGGGTTTGATAAACAGGCCGACCAGAATCGCCGTGATGCCGCCTGCGACCTGCGCGCCGAAGAGCGCAGGCAGCCCGTACTGTGTTCCGATGGAGAGAAGGACGGGGACATAGGCGAAGCTTACGCCCATGACGACGGGGATTCCGGCGCCGACGCGTCCGAAGATCGGATATATTTGTACTGCCGTTGCAAGGGCCGCGGTTACGAGCGCCGCCTGCACCAGCATGATCATTTCTGCGGGGGTTACTCCGACTGCGTTGCCGACGATGATCGCGGGCGTAATGCATCCGACGACCATAGCGACGACGTGCTGGAGTGCGAGAGGAAGGGCTTCCGCAAATTTCGGAATGCCGTGGAGTTCGAAGAGTGAAGCTTGTGTTTTGCCGTTTTTCACATTCGTCACTTCCTTCAAAAAATAGCCCCTGCGCGACAGGGTAGTGCCGCGCAGGGGTAGCTTGCGAATATTACAGGACTCTGCGCAGCGTCGCCCGTTTTTCGAGCATTGCCAGTACTTCCTGCGGATTCTTGATTTTGCTCAGGAAGATCATGGATGCGATGATGTAGGGCTTGAAGCTTGCTTCCTTGTAAAGCGGATCGCGGTAGCGGTCGAACACGGAGTCAGCGACTTCGCCTTCTTTGCAGCTCACGCCGGTGATGTCCGCGGGGAGACAGTGCATGTAAAGCGCTTTGCCGCCCTTCGTCAGTTTCATCATATCTTCGGTCGCTTCCCAGTCCTTATGCTTCGTGTTCTGTGCGAGCAGTTCCTTCTCGAGCTTGTTGATGCCGTCGAAATCACCTTTTCCGTAGAGGTCGGTGCGTGTTTCCATCGCCTTAAAGGGCGCCCAGCTCTTCGGATAAACGATGTCCGCGTCTTTGAACGCTTCTTTCATGTCGTTCGTTTTGACGAATTTGCCGCCGAATTCCGCTGCGTTCTTACGTGCGACGTCTTCGACTTCGCCCATGATCTCGTAGCCTTCCGGGTGCGCCAGCGTGACGTCCATGCCCATGCGCGTCATGAGGCCGACGATGCCCTGGGGAACGGAAAGCGGCTTGCCGTAAGAGGGGGAGTATGCCCACGTCATGGCGATCTTTTTGCCTTTGAGGTTCTCTACGCCGCCGAACTCGTGGATGATGTGGAGCATGTCCGCCATCGACTGCGTCGGGTGGTCAATGTCGCTCTGGAGGTTGACGAGCGTCGGGCGCTGTTCAAGAATACCCGCCTTGTTGCCTTCGTCGACCGCGTCCATGAACTCGCGCATGTAGGCTTCGCCCTTGCCGATGTACATGTCGTCGCGGATACCGATGACATCCGCCATGAAGGAGACCATGTTCGCCGTTTCGCGTACGGTTTCGCCGTGTGCGATCTGCGATTTGCCTTCGTCCAGATCCTGGACCTCAAGGCCGAGCAGGTTACATGCGGACGCGAAGCTGAAACGCGTGCGCGTCGAGTTATCGCGGAAAAGCGAGATGCCGAGGCCGCTGTCAAAAACGCGTGAGGAGATATTGTTCTCGCGCAGTTTGCGTAGCGCGTCCGCTACTGCGAAGGTTGCTTCCAGTTCGTCGCGGGATTTTTCCCACGTCGTGTGGAAGTCGTTGTTATACATTTTATCGAACTTCAAACCGTCGAGTTTTTTTACGAAACCGTCCATAAGTGCCATTGTTTTATATCCTCCTGTCCTAATCTGCGTTTTACGCTATTTATTCGCCGTGTAGATGGTCGGGAGCGCCGCATATACCGCCGCGCACTTCACGAGGTCGGCCTTCCATGTCTTTTCGTTGGGTGCGTGCGCCTGCGCTTCTTTGCCGGGGCCGAAGCCGATGCAGGGGATGCCGTAGCGGCCCATGATGGAAACGCCGTTCGTCGAGAAGGTCCACTTGTCGACCTTCGGCTCGCCGTACATGCCCTTATACGCTTCGACCATCGCTTTGGTCGGCGCCGCGTCCGCGGGGATGACCCAGGTGGGGAAGTAGCATTCCGTCGGATAGACGAGGCCCGTCCAGCTCGGTCTGTCGTACTGGTACATCGTGACCTCCGCACCGTATTTCTTCACGGAAGGAAGGGCGCGGATCTCTTCGAGCGCCATCTCCCACGTTTCGCCGTCCGTCAGGCGGCGGTCGACCGAAATCGCTGCCATGTCCGCCACCGCGCAGCGCGAGGGCGAGTTATAGAAGCTCTGCGAAACGGCGAGCGTGCCTTTGCCGAGGAAGGGGTCGTAGTGCAGCTTATCGTTAAGCGCTTGGACTTCTTTCACGATGTCCGCCATTTTGTAGATTGCGTTGTCGCCGCGCTCCGGTGCGGAGCCGTGGCAGGAGACGCCCTTTACTTCCACGCGGATTTCCATTCTGCCGCGCTGACCGCGGTAGATGTTGCCGTCCGTCGGTTCCGTGATGACGACGAATTCGGGGCGGATCTTGTCTTCGTTGATGATGTACTGCCAGCAAAGACCGTCGCAGTCTTCTTCCTGTACCGTGCCAGTCACGAGAACGGTGTACTTATCGGAGAGCAGGCCCAGATCTTTCATAATCTTCGCGCCGTAAACAGCCGAGACGATCCCGCCGAGCTGGTCGGAAGTGCCGCGTCCGCC
Organism: Synergistaceae bacterium OttesenSCG-928-D05; assembly: GCA_030266985.1. Lineage (GTDB taxonomy): Bacteria > Synergistota > Synergistia > Synergistales > Synergistaceae > JAJDJB01. The sequence continues at coordinate 14,538 of JAJDJB010000027.1, read as the reverse complement.
GATCTCCGTATCCGTCTCATAGCCTTCGTAGGGGTCGAATTTCCAGTTCGAGAGTTCGCCGAGGCCGACTGTGTCGATGTGCGCGTCGTAGCCGATTAGCGTTTTGCCGTTGCCCATGTAGCCGAGCACGTTGCCCATCGGGTCGATCTCGACCTTGTCGAACGCGAGCTTCTTCATTTCCTGCTCGATGCGCTTGATGACGCCTTCCTCTTCCGCGCTTTCCCCGGGGATTGCCACGAGGTCGCGCAGGAACTTCGTCATATCCTTTTCATAACCTTCAGCCGCTTTTTTGATTGCGTTAAAATCCATTTTATGTCCCTCCGCTAAAATATTTTTTTGTTTTTGTTGTTTACGATGGAACGCAGCCGCCGTCCCACAAGATGTGCCGGTAGTTCTCCGGGTCCGTATTGCCTTCGGTGGAGAACATCAGAACGCGCGAATTCTCGTCGAGCCCGATGTCTTCACGAAGCTGCTTCAAGTTCTCGTCCATCATGACGTAGGCCAGCAGCCCCGTCGTGACGGCGCCGGATTCGCCCGAAATGACGACCTTGTCGCCGCGCACGGGCATACCGAGGATGCGCATGCCTCTTGCCGCGACCCAGTCGGGGCAGGAGACGAACACTTTAACGTTGTTTTTGAGAATCTGCCATGAAGTGATGTTCGGTTCGCCGCATGCAAGGCCGGCCATGATTGTCTGCATATCGCCGTCGACGAAATGACGTTCCCCGTCCGCCGCAAGCGCAGATTGGTAGAGACAGTCAGCTTGATCTGCTTCCGCCACCACAAACGTGGGCGGGTTGTCCTTATAGCGGTTTGCGAAATATCCGACCATCGCGCCCGCGAGCGAGCCGACGCCGGCTTGTACGAACACGTGTGTGGGCGGATTCGCGTCGAGCGCGGCCATCTGTTCGTCCGCCTCAAGCGCCATCGTCCCGTATCCCTGCATAATCCACGCGGGGATTTCTTCGTAGCCTTCCCATGCGGTGTCCTGGATTACGACGCCGCGCGGTGTTTCCGAGGCCTGTTTCGCCGCCATGCGGACGCACTCGTCATAGTTCGCGTCTTCGATAGAGGTTTTTGCGCCCTCTTTTTGGATGTTTTCAAAACGCGCTTTTGAGGAACCCTTCGGCATCAGGATGACGGACTTCTGTCCGAGCTTGTTCGCAGCCCATGCGACGCCGCGCCCGTGGTTGCCGTCCGTGGCGCTGAAAAATGTCGCCTGGCCGAACTCTTTTTTGAGTTCTTCGGACGTGAGTGCCGCGTAGTCCATTTCAGAAATATCGCGTCCCAGTTCCTGCGCGATGTAGCGCGCGATCGCGTACGAGCCGCCGAGCACTTTGAATGCGTGCAGCCCGAAGCGCCACGCCTCGTCCTTCACAAAGATATCGTCGATGTTGAAAAGCTTTGCCAGTTGCTTCAGCTCGACAAGCGGCGTCTCGCTGTACTGGGGGAAGCTTTTATGAAAATTTCTTGCCGACTCGACGTTCCGCGTGGACATGATCTCCATTTCTTCTGCGGCATTCGTCTTGGGCATTTTGTTGTTAACCCACTTGATGACATTCATTTCCAATCCCCCGATCGATCCTTAGTCGTTGATTTCTTCGGTTTCTTCTTCTGAGTCGATGTAGTTATAGAGCGTGAATTTCGATATCTTGAACACCTTGCAGACTTTGTCGCCCGATTTCAATATCTGGAACGCCCCGGCCCGCCGCAGGTACTGGATCGCCTTGATCTTGTCGGCTTTCTTCATGATTGCGACCGGCTTGTCCACGTGCTTCAAAGCTGCTTCGATCAGTTCGTCGAGAAGTTCGTTTACGTTCTGCGGAATCTTCTCGGGAACCTCTGTCTGAGGAATCGTATGGAGGAAATCTCTCAAAAATCCCTCTGCCATGCCCAAACGCGTGATATCGTAATTGATGCAGAATATCCCTATGATTGCCCCCTCATCGTCCCGAATATATACCGAACTGGACTTAATCATGCGCCCGTCTGACGTCTGCGTCATATAGTCCAGATGGTCTTCCAGCCTGTCTGTTTTCGCGGCCATCGTCTCAAGCGCGATGTGCGAAGGGCCTCCGCCGACCTTACGGTTGGTTACGTGCCCGTTTTCAATTGCGATGATCGTGCTCTCGCTGTTTTTATCCCGCAGATCGTGGATCACGACCTCGCAATCGCTTCCGAATTGTGCTGCGAGTCCTTTTGCAAGACGTTTCAAAAAATCGAAGTACATTGTTGTCTGCATGTATTCACACCTCGCCATTGTAATCGAATATCTAAAAAATTTTCATGCCAAGCTCTAAGTAGACTATATCACATTATTTTTTAGAGTCAATAGGTTTTCTAAAAAAAATTTATAAGATATGAAAAAAAATTAGAAAATACTCTTGCTTTTCATTTGAGCTGTGATAAAATCAAGACTATAAAGAAGAGTAAAACAAACTTTCAGGCACCGAAACCGCTATATTTTCAGGAGGAGGAGCAACTATGAGCGATCGAATGACGCCCGTCCCGTTTGGCACGATGATGGAGTGGATACTTAAGGATGAGGAGTCGTACGGCAGTATTTTCGGCGTGCGGTTTCCCTATTTTCACCGCGGCAAAACACACGAATTTTTAGGTGAAAAAATCGAAACGCCCTTCGGTCCCGCCGCAGGGCCGCACACGCAGCTCGCGCAGAATATCGTCGCCGCGTATGCCGCTGGTTCTCGCTTTTTTGAACTGAAAACAGTACAGACGCTTGACGGGGAAGACCTGCCCGTTTCAAAACCCTGCATCGACGCGCGCGACGAATGCTACAACGTGGAATGGTCGACGGAACTGCGCGTTCCGGAGGCGATGGACGAATACATCAAAGCGTGGTACGCGCTCAAGTTGCTCGCGAAAGAGTTCGGCTTCGGTTCCGCCAACGGCTTCATGTTCAATATGAGCGTGGGGTACGACCTGGAAGGCATCAAGTCCGCAAAGATTGACGGCTTCATCGAAGGCCTGCGCGACGCGTCCGGAACCGCCGTGTGGAAAGAGTGCGAAGCATGGGCAAAGGCGAACCTGAGCCGCTTTGAAACGGTCGACGCCGCTTATATAGATGAGATCTCTCCGAACGTCTGCGGTTCCATCACACTCTCTACGCTGCACGGGTGCCCGCCGCAGGAGATCGAGCGCATTGCCTCCTATCTAATAGAAGAGAAAAAATTAAATACCTTCATTAAATGTAACCCGACGCTGCTTGGCTATGAATTCGCCCGCAAGGCGACGGACGAGCTCGGCTTCGGATATATCGCGTTCGACGACCACCACTTCAAGGCGGACCTTCAGTATAAAGACGCGGTCCCGATGTTGCGCCGCCTCTCCGCGCTCGCGGAAAAGGCAGGCGTCGGCTTCGGCGTGAAACTTACGAACACCTTCCCGGTCGACAACCCGAAAGACGTGATGGCCGGGGATGAAATGTACATGTCCGGGCGCTCGCTGTTCCCGCTTACCGCGGAAGTTGCGCGCAGGCTTGCGAAGGATTTCGACGGCAAACTGCGCATCTCATGGTCGGGCGGCGCGGACTTCGCGAACGTGGGAGAACTTTACGCGGCGGGAATCTGGCCGATCACCATCGCGACCACCCTTTTGAAACCGGGCGGCTACCAGCGCTGCAAACAGATCGCGGAAGAGCTTTCCGCCGCGCGTTTTGAGGCTTTTGCCGGCATAGATACGGCGGCCGTCGAAAAGCTCGCGAAAGACGCGCTTGAAAACCTGCTCTACCGCAAACCGATCAAACCCGCGCCATCTCGGAAACTCGACCGCCCCGTTCCGCTTACGGATTGCTTCATCGCGCCGTGCACGGAAGGCTGCCCGATCAACCAGGACATCCCCGAATATGTGGCGCTCGTCGGACGCGGCGAGTATGAGAAAGCACTTGCTGTGATCCTCGAAAAAAACCCGCTGCCCTTCATCACGGGCACAATTTGTAACCACAGGTGCACGACCAAGTGTACGCGCAACTTCTACGAACAGTCCGTGCTCATTCGCCAGGTCAAACTTGAAGCCGCGGAAAATGGCATCGAGCAGATCATGCCCGGAATCGCTGCGCCGAAGTTCGGCAAAGCGAAAGCCGCGATCATAGGCGGCGGCCCGGCAGGGCTTGCGGCGGCCTATTTCCTCGCGCGCGCGGGGATCAAGCCCACCGTTTATGAAAAAGGCAGCGTGCTCGGCGGCGTCGTCCGGAAGATCATTCCAGATTTCCGGATCGGCGCGGACGCAATCGACCGCGACGTCGAAATCGTACGGGCGATGGGCGCGGAATTTGTCCTGAACGCGGAAAAAACGTCGGTCGAAGCGCTCAAACAAGAAGGGTACGATTACGTCATCCTTGCAAACGGTGCGTGGAAACACGGCGAACTGAACCTTGAAAAAGGCGATACGCTCGACGTGTTCGATTTCCTCGCGGATTTCAAAGCGACGAACGGTGCCATGAAACTCGGCAAAAATGTCGTCGTCATCGGCGGCGGCAACACCGCGATGGACGCGGCGCGCGCGGCGAAACGCGTGAAGGGCGTGCAGAACGTCTACCTCGTTTACCGCAGGACGAAACAATACATGCCCGCGGACGAAGAAGAACTCGAACTCGCGCTGCACGACGGCGTGATTTTTAAAGAACTGCTTGCGCCGCTCGCGCTCGAAAACGGAAAACTGGCCTGCGCCAAAATGGTGCTGGGCGACCCGGACGCATCGGGCCGCCGCTCGCCCGTGCAGACCGACGCGCGCGAAGAAGTTCCCGCGGACGTCGTGATCACCGCGGTGGGTGAAAGCGTAGAAACGGCGCTCTTTGAGACCAACGGCGTCAAATTGGATGCCAAAAAGAAAGTCGTCGTCGATGCGGAAACGCTTGAGACCAACGTCTCCTGCGTATACGTGGCGGGCGACGCGCGGCGCGGCCCTGCGACAGTCGTTGAGGCAATTGCCGACGCGGCCCGCATCGCGGATGCGATCGCTGCCGCCGAAGGCGCGAAAAAAGAAACAGCGGCGCGCGCATACGAAGGCGACTCCGAAGAAGTCCGCGCGAAGAAAGGAATCCTTGGCTTCGCGGACGAACTCTCCGACGAATCGGAGCGCTGCCTCGAATGTCACCGCGTATGCGAAAACTGCGTCGACGTATGCCCGAACCGCGCAAACGTCTCGGTTAAGCTGGACGGCGACAGACAGCCGCAGATCGTACACGTCGACGCGATGTGCAACGAGTGCGGCAACTGCACGACATTCTGTCCGTGGCGCAGCTCGCCCTATAAAGATAAATTCACGCTGTTCTCGAGCGAAAGAGACTTCGAAGACAGCGAAAACAGCGGATTCCTTCCGCTCTCCGGCGAATCGTATAAAATCCGCCTGAAGGGAGAAACATTTACGGCTGCGCTAGGCGATAAAAAATCAAAACTGCCCGCCGAACTTTGCGAAGTGATCCGTGCAGCCACCGCACAAATTCCTCTCGGGAAGAGGTGAGTTCATGTACGAACTGGTTGTAAACGGGGAAAGGGCAGCATCGCAGGAGAATAAAAAACTGCTGGACTTCCTGCGCGACGATATGAAACTCACATCCGTCAAAAACGGATGCGGTGAGGGTGCATGCGGCACCTGCATGGTTCTGATCGACGGCAAAGCGACAAAGGCATGCGTCCAGCAGCTAAAAAATCTGGCGGGAAAAAGCGTCGTTACAGTCGAAGGGCTGAGCGCGCGAGAAAAAGAAGTCTACGGCTTCGCCTTCGCAGAAGCGGGGGCGGTGCAGTGCGGCTTTTGCATTCCCGGCATGGTCATCAGCGCAAAAGGCCTGATCGACCAGGTACCGGATCCGAACAGAGAACAGGTGAAAGAGGCGATTCGCAACAACATCTGCCGCTGCACCGGGTACAAAAAAATCGAAGAGGCGATTCTGCTCGCGGCCAAACTGCTGCGCGAAGGTACGCCCGTCTCAACGGTACATTTCACCGGTGCCATCGGTGAAAACGTGCCGCGCACGGACGCGGTCGCAAAAACGATCGGCATCGCCAAATACGCGGCGGACCTCGAATTCGACGGCATGATCCACGGCTCGGCCCTAAGAAGCGCCCACCCGCGCGCCGTCGTAAAAAGCATCGATGCCTCCGAAGCGAAACAACTGCCCGGCGTCGTAGGCGTCTACACGGCGAAAGACCTGCCCGGCAAAAAAAAGATCGGCCACCTGATCAAAGACTGGGACGTCCTGATCGCGGAAGGCGAAACGACGCGCTACGTCGGCGACGCCATCGCGCTGGTCGCCGCGGAAACGCCGGAAATTCTGGAAGAAGCGAAAAAACTGGTCAAAATAGAATACGAAGTGCTCGCGCCGCTTAAAAATCCGCAGGAAGCGCTTGCCGAAGGTGCGCCCGCGCTGCACGAAAAAGGCAACGTGCTCTCGCGCGAACGCCTCGTGCGCGGCAATGCGGACGAAGTGATCGCAAAGTCGAAATACGTCGTAACGAACCACTACAGCCTGCCCTTCACCGAACACGCGTTTTTGGAGCCGGAAACGGCGGTCGCAATGATGGAAGACGGCGGAGTCGTCCGCATCTATTCCGGCGACCAGGGCGTCTACCAGACAATGAAAGAATGTTCCGAGGCGGTCGGCCTGCCCCATGAGAAAGTGCACGTCACCGCCTGCACGGTCGGCGGCGGATTCGGCGGCAAAGAAGACATGAGCGTGCAGCACCACGCCGCGGTCCTTGCCGTCCTGACAAAACGCCCCGCCAGAGTTACGCTGTCGCGGCGGGACAGCCTCAAAGTCCACCCCAAACGGCACGCAATGGAGATCGATATGACCACCGCGTGCGACGAAAATGGAAAACTGACCGCGATGAAAGCCGTGATCGTCTCCGACACCGGCGCATATTCATCGCTCGGCGGACCCGTGCTCCAGCGCGCGTGCACGCATGCCGCGGGACCGTACAACTACCAGGTCATTGACATCGAAGGCACCGCCGTCTACACAAACAACCCGCCCGCGGGCGCATTCCGCGGTTTCGGCGTCACGCAGAGTTGCTTTGCGACCGAATGCAACATCAACAAGCTCGCCGAAAAAGTCGGCATCACACCATGGGAGATGCGCTTCCGCAATGCAATCCGCCCCGGCGACACGCTCCCGAACGGTCAAATCGCGGACGATACGACTGCGCTTGAGGACACGCTCCTCGCCGTCAAAAAAATCTGCGACGAAAATCCAAAAGCCGGGATCGCCTGCGCCATGAAAAACGCGGGCCTGGGCGTCGGCGTGCCCGATATCGGCCGCTGCCGCCTCTCCGTACGCGGCGGCAAAGTGCGCATCGGCACGAGCGCGGCATGCATCGGACAAGGGCTTGGCACCGTCATGATCCAGATGGTATGTGACGTGACAGGCCTTGCGCCAGAATTCGTGACGCACGAACCGGCGGACACATTCTTCACGCCGGATTCCGGCAACACTACGGCATCGCGCCAGACCGTCATCACGGGCGAAGCGACAAGACTCGCCGCGCACAGCCTGAGAGATGCGCTTGCCGGAAAGACGCTGGGCGAGCTTGAGGGCAAAGAATATTACGCGGAATTCGAAAGCGTCACGGACAAAATGGGCTCGGACAAGCCGCACCCCGTCAGTCACATCTCCTACGGCTACGCGACGCAGGTTGCGATTCTGGACGACGAAGGCCGGGTCGCGAAATTCATTGCCGCGCACGACGTGGGAAAGGCGATCAACCCGAAAAGCGTCGAAGGGCAGATCGAAGGCGGCGTCGTCATGAGCCTCGGCTACGCGCTCACGGAAGACTTCCCGCTTGATAACTGTGTCCCGACCGCAAAATTCGGCACGCTCGGCCTGTTCCGCTCCATTCAGGTGCCGGAAATCGAAAGCATAGTCATGGGCCGGCAGCTTGAGGGGTTTGCCGGCGGCGCGAAAGGCATCGGAGAAATCGCTGCGATTCCGGGAGCGCCCGCGCTGCAGCTTGCGTACTACAACCGGGACGGCGTCTTCCGCACGAAATTGCCGTTGTCCGGTACCCCCTACTCCAAAAAATAACAAAAGCACGTTCCTGTACACCATAGGCACAACCACACACCACCCGGGGCTTTCGGTTTTCTGAAAGCCCCGGATTGTTTATTGCCGAAAAACGGACGCCAAATTTTACACACAAAAAAAGCGGCGGGAATTTTCCGCCGCTTTGTCTCTTTTATCAAATCCTGCTGTTAACGCTGCTTCTGCTTTCCGATAACCAGCAGGCCGGGTACGAGTGCCAGGAGCGCCATGAAGGGAATCGCGTTACACCCGCCGCCGCTTCCGCCGCCATCGCCTCCGACAACCGTGGGATCGGGAATCGGCATGACCGAAAACTGGACTGTCGGGTCGATAATCCGGCCTGCCGTTTTATCCAGGTCAAAGGGGCCATTGTCCTGAATGAACAGCACGATGATATATTTCGCTTTCTGGTCGATCGTGTCGCTTGTCAGGTGCGTGCCGTCTTCGTGAAGAATCGTGTAGCAGCCGTCCGCGTAGTTGGCGGGGTTGTCCGTGTATTTGTAGTACCTGCCTTCGGTGGCGCTGATTGCCTTCATCATGCGCAGATTCTGGAACGAAGTGCCGAGTTCACTTGCGTCCGTGATGTGCAAGGGGATTGCCGAAAGCTCGTTCGCGTCCACGTTGTCCACCTGAAAAATCGGGACGGAGCTGATGTCATACGCGACCTCGTCCTCTGCGATCAGACTGTCGATTTGCTTGTCCAGCAGGTCGAAGGTCAGGACGACGTTTCCAAACGGACAGGCCGTATCAAGGTGATCCGCGGCAAGGGACGTACGGTCGCTGATGCTATCCATATCGGCAACATCTATTTTCGTATGGGCGCGTACAATCGCCTTGCTGCCTTCGAGCGCCTGATTTGCGCCGAGCATTTCCGCACCATCGTAATCGACCTTCAGAATCGACAGTTTGTTGTTTGCGGCGCCCACGTTCAGCACGCCGTAATGCGAGCCGTCCGGTTCAACATCCAGGTTTGTCGTGGCAAGGATGATCGTACGAACCTCAGCGGCGCAGCGATTTGGCTTTGCCGCGAAAAGCAGCGATGCGGAACCAGCCACCATCGGTGCTGCCATCGAGCTTCCGTTCATATAGGCGTACTTGCCGTCGTAAGTCGTGCTCAGGATATTGCTGCCCGGTGCGAGCAGGTCTACCAAATTGCGCGACGTGCTGAAATTCGTGTATGCGGCCTTGCCTGTCGCATCGCTTGCGCCCACTGTCAGCGTATTTTTAAATGTAAAGCCGGCTGGGTAGGGCAGCAGGCCCGCGTAAGACCCCGTCGGATTGTCCAGGTCCACGCCCTCGTTGCCCGCCGCGATTACGACGATGATGCCCGCGTCGCTCATGCGTTTGATTGCGGTTCCGAGCGGGTCCTTCAACTGGTTCACGGGTTTCCTCCAGCTCCCGAGCGACAGATTCGCGGCCTTCAGCGGAGAGCCAGCCTGTTCTAGATAATCCTGAAGACCAAGCAGATAATCGACGCCCTTGATGATATCTGAGTCATATGCGCTCGGATAACCCTTTATATTACCGTTGGCGTCATAAGCGGGGGAGTAAACGTTAATGGGGAGGATCCTCGTGTTCCAGTTGACGCCCGCGACACCGACGCCGTTATTGCCCTGCGCCGCCACGATCCCGGCTACATGCGTGCCATGCCCCTGCACGTCGCCCGCGGAGCCCAATCCAATTGCCTGCTGCTGTGACCCGCTCCTATCCCTGTAGAACCACATGCCGTGTGTGCCGGCCGGATTCGCTCCGTGGTCCTCGGCAAAAACGAACATCTGATTTTGCAGGTCCTCGTGGTCGTATTTCACGCCCGTGTCAAAAATCGCGACGACGTTCTGCGGAAGCGCGGCCATATTCTCATTGCTGCTCCATATGGAGGCTGCGTTGATTCGCTGCGTGCCCCACTGGTCGTTCCACCTTGCGTCGTTCGGCGTCATCGCGTCCGGGTAGCTCACGTAGTTTTTCGCCACGCCCGCAACGTCGGGATTGGATTTTAACTTCTCAATCAACTCGTCGCTCGTATCCGTCTCCGACCGCATATGAACCAGCGTATGCGCCGCGCCCCTCGAAATCTCAGGATACGCTTCTACCGGTTCCGCGTTCACCGTTGCCCCCAGGCTCATTGCGCGGCTCATAATCACTTTCGCCGCTTCCTCAGAAGATGCGGAAAAACGCGTGACGGACGAGCCCTTGAGAATCACCAGAACTTCGCCCTCCGCGTACTCCGCTTCCTGCGCGAATGCGAAGGAAGTCGCCGCAAGACATACGACGCACACCACAGCACAAAACAAAATACTTTTTCTTTTACCAGAGAGCATTTTGCATCCTCCTCACAATTAACGTAGAAAACGTTTGTTTTTTTATTAATTAAACTGTAACATATTTATAAAAATATCATGTTCGCAAAAAACGCAATGCTTAATAAGCAAAATATGCATTTTGAACAGTTTTAAGTGATTTATGAAAAAACATATAGGTAGTTTATGTTGTGTATACAGTGTGTATTGCTTATTTCTTACAATAATAATGCGGCGCATAGGAACTAAAAAGCACTCGTACCCCCGTCCCAGTCTCGAAAATTTAACGATACTTTTACCTATACATAATGCAGCTATCCCGATATCGAATTAAAATGCAAAAAAGGAGGTGCGAAAAGGATCATGTTCGCAGTGCCGAGGAGAACCCTGTTTGCTTCCCTGCTCTGCTTCTTCCTGTTTGGAGCGGCGCTGTACCTTGCCGCGCTTTTCTTTGAAGGGCGCGGGACAACGGAAAACGTGCGGGTAAACGCGGCGCTTGAGACGCTGGTCAGCGCGACCGGGGAAGAGGAGATTGACGCGGCGATAGAAGTCTTGAACAAATCTGCGAAAGATATTTTTACCGCGGAAGAAATAACATTCCATACAGAGCCGGATTAAGCAGAACGCAAAAAGATATCTAAACAAGATTATTGAAATACATTGGGCGGTAAAATATCCTTTTCCCGCTATGTGAATAGATCCAGTACAGCATCCCCTTGCGTAAAAGCTGTTCCTGTAGGACAATATTACACGAGGTGTTACTTATGCGTAAATTTCTATGTGTTGTTTTCATAATGATCGCGTTTGCATCCGCTGCATTTGCGATGAAAAATGAGCCGGACGGCTATGGCGACGTAAAGTGGGAAGATACCGCAGCCGCGCACGGCGATAAATTGAAAATCGTAGAGGGTGCGGGCAGCGTAGTCTCCTGCATCGACCCGAACGAAAAACTGACGTTTGGCTCTGGTCAGCTCAAGAGCGTCGTTTACTGCTTTGACGAAGAAGGCTTCGCTTCCGCGGAACTCTACTTCGACCTTGGCGAAAACAGAGCAAACTATGACAGCGTTTACAGAGAGTGCGTCCGTAAATGGGGCGCGCCCTCGTCCATGCGCGCGGGGAAATCCGGCGCGAAAGAATACACCTGGAGCGGCGCCCGAACATTTTGCCTCATCTCCGAAGAAGGCGCCACAGGGCAGCTCTCGATTATGCGTAATTTGGACGGCGTCCTCTAAAATGTAAAATCCAGAAAGACATCAATGTGAAAATACGAAAACGGGGCGAAATCGCCTCGTTTTTTCTTTTGTTTTCACTGTGGGAAATGTAGTTCCCCAAAAAAGGAGGGGCTAAAGAAAGAAATTGTAAAACTTTTTTCGGAGAAATTCTAAAAGGCCTGTTTTTTGAAAAGTTGTATTATATGGTAGATTTATATACTTCAAGAAAATATAAGCGTATTTTTGACTGCATACAGACATTGTGATTGCGTGAATTAACACGGCGCTCCGTAGATAACATTTTATAAGTAAGGTTAAGTAGTGTTGAAGTTACTTAACCGGGGTTAATATAGGTGCTTGACATCCCCATCATATTATCTTAAAATCTTTACAAGTTTGACCGACATAATTCCGAGAGTTTTGCTTACTTCGCATATCGAAGACGCTTTGCACCACTGGAATGTTGTGGCGACAGAAGCTTCTTTAATCGGTAAATAGATTTGTCGGGCTGACTACCTGACAAAGCACCGCGCCGAGACAGTCTGAACCCCCTTCAGGCTGTCTCACTTTATTTTCTACTCCTCTTCTGACGTTTAGTTCACTGTTCATAAACAATTCGCATTTATTTTTAAAAAATTAAATTTTTTTAGATTTTTCACAGAACCTTTTTGCGCTTATTTCATGTGTGCCTGTTCAAGCGTAGTTGTAAAACTGTATTGGTTTGGTTCTGTGTGTTTGTTTTAGAAATCTTTTGAGTTCATGAGTCTGTATTGAGTCCAGAAACAAAAACAGGGTTTTCGCAAATTTGCGAAAACCCTGTAATAGGCTTGGTGGGCAATACTGGGATCGAACCAGTGACCCCTACCGTGTGAAGGTAGTGCTCTCCCGCTGAGCTAATTGCCCTCATGATGCAACGCAAGGAATTATACTTGCTGGGCGGATATTTTTCAAGTGCCGACAGGGCATTTCTTGCGCTTTGTTCCGCCGCTGTGCGTTTGCGATAAAGTAAAGCTCCGGAGGCACATGCCGCCATCCAGGGGTTTCTTGAAAACCGCCTCGTATTCTCACATCTTAAATCAGTCGTCAGGCGTGTCCTTTTTACGTTTTTCGTAATCCGCCCGAACTTCGGCATCCCAATTCTCATTGACCTTGCCGCTTTTGCGAAACGATTCCGTTGCTCCGCAAACTGACCTGTACATACTGCCTGTGCCTTGCTTATCGGCATGGTAGTTCCGGGCCCGCTCAGGTGCGATGCCGATATTTTCCGCCGCCTCAACGGCGTCGATATTCGCGCCGAGAAAGATGAACTCCCAGTCATGTTCCTTTTTGCGTTCCTCAATCATTTGCCTGATCTTTGTCTCACTGTACGTGCGGCTGGCGTTTTCCATCCCGTCTGTGATGATCACGAACAGCACACGATCCGCCCGGTTTTTTGCCGCTGTGCTTTTCTGCACGTTGTCGATTTTTTGGATCGTTTTGCCAACAGCATCCATCAGCGCCGTTGTTCCCCGCACAAAATATTCCTTCTCGGTAATGGGAGAGACCGCCTGAATGTCGATCCGGTCGTGAAGAAGCTCGTAGTGGTTGTCGAATAAAACAGTCGTGACGCGCGCTGCACCTTCAAGCGCCTTCTGCTTTTTCAGCATTGCGTTGAAACCGCCGATCGTGTCTTGCTCAAGCCCCGCCATAGAGCCGCTCCTGTCAAGGATGAAAACCAGTTCTGCCGTGTTTGTCATTTTGCCGACCTCCTGCGAAAAATTTATAATCACAGGATATCAGGATGCTTGAGGGCTGCGGTCGCCTGGCAGGCGACAACGGATGGAAGGCGGTTCTAACAGCCGAGCAGCGGCTGATCGTAGTGGAACAAGACCTCATTGATCTCAAAAACATTATATTGACCGCTCTTGATGAAATACTCCATGATTACGTCGAATTTCTGGCTGCGTGACAACATGTAACCCGCCCGCGAAAGAAGGTCCTCCGTTTCGCCCAAATTCAGCCGCAGCGCCACGGCCAGCGCCAGCGCCGTTTTTTTGCTCGGCATATAAGAGCGGTTGCTGCGAATCTTGGAAAAATGCTTGCGGTCGATATTCGCCCGCTTGTAAACTTCAACGTCCGTCATACCTTTTTTGTCGATCAGCCGCAGCAGCGTACATGAAAAAGATTCGTCGAGCCGCCCGACCAGATCGTCCAGAGTGTGGGATGCGCTAGAAGAAGCCTTCTCGCAGGACAACTCCGCTAAACTGTTCGCGTCACTGATGGGCATTAACGAGCTGAACATCTCCGATTTATCCGGGGCCGGAGAAAGCTGTGAATCAATATACCGTTCCACGCTGTCCAGCAGCGCGGCAGGTGCGATATCCGCTATTCTATCTGGAACGACCAGATAAACCGTCATCTCGTTATGGGAAATAAAATCCGCAATGACCGAGCCGATCTGTCTGAGCAAGGCTTTTTTTTGCAAAACCTTTTCTGCGTCGGGGGAGAACGAGAGCACCAGTACCTCGCAGGCTTCCATCTGCGCATGTTGCAGCGCTTCCTTCAGCTCGGCGAGTAACGCTTCGTCATTGTCCGCGCCGATTTTGACCGAATATTGCGCCCGTGTCGGTCCCTCCTGATAGAGCTTCGGCTGTTCCGAAACACATTCTCCCGGCGCAAAAAATTTGCGGGCAGGCGCCTCTTTTGGCAATCTCTCATGAACTGCGATTATGATTTCGGCGTCTGCGGAGGGTACAAGCATATTGCTGCGTATCATCTCAAACGGCATAGGGGCGGCCTCCTGATCGCTATGATTGTGGGGTTATTATAACGTAATCGCTTCTTCGCAGATTGGATTCACCTGCAAAAAAAGCGTTTGCTTTCGTTCTTCGGTTTAGCCCGGTTTTGACGCAAAAAAAATGCTGCCCTGCGCGGGCAGCAATGGGAACGGTTATCTCTGTTTGTATGCAACTGGAATCTCCTTTTCTTCATATTGGTCCGATGCGTTTTTCTCTCG
>JAJDJB010000026.1 GCA_030266985.1 Synergistaceae bacterium OttesenSCG-928-D05 | reverse complement strand
TTCGCCGATTTCAAAAGCACCCAAAAATTCACACGTTTGTTTGAATTCTATGCCCGAAATCAAAATGCTTGCGTCCTCAAATCAGCGTCCGTGGCATTTCTTATATTTCTTCTTGCTGCCGCACCAACAGGGATCATTCCGTCCAGGTTTTTTTGCCGGCGGCGATTGAACAACTGAAGGCGGCTCAGAATGCCCTAGTATCGGCCTGCTGAGGATCTCCTCCACCCGCACTTCATTGCCGCGCCGCAGTACCCTCTGTTTTTTTTGTGCAGAAGCATCACCTGAAGAAGGTTCTGCAAGCATCCCCCGCTCTCTCAATGCGTCAAAGACCGACTTTGCATCCGGGTCGTTCGGATCAAGCTCCACAAATCCCTCATCGTCCTCATCTTCTTCGTCATAGTCTTCGTCTTCATCGTCAGAAAACCATTCGTCATTTTCTTCGTCCTCATCTTCAACGATTTCCGAAGAAAGAATTTCGCGCGTCTCAATTTCTATTTTTTGCGAAGAATCTTTTGGGGAATCCATTAGAGTTTTCTCTTCCGTCTGGATATCTTCCTCATCGGAATATTCCGGAAGGCGAAGATCAAAAGGACAACCGCCCACCATCACAGAGCGCCGGAGAAACATATTGAGCGCATCCCCCAGTCCCAACCCGAATGCCGCATAAATCTTTTCCGCTTTTTCTTTCACTTCCTGATCTGTCCGAAAATTCACATATGCCGATTTCGCCATAAAGATCACCTCTCGGTCGAGCATAGTGAAAAATTCACACGAACGTGTGAATCCGGAGTAAAGCTTTTGTAAAAAAACTGGAAAAGCGAGAATCGACAAGAATCGATAAATTTTTTTGCCATGACATTATATCGTTCTTGCGCTCAATTTTTTAATTTCGAGCAACCCCAAAATTCACACTAGCCTGGCCCGGACTACGATCCAGGGTTTGAATTCTCGCCTCTGGCAAAAAGCAAAAATCCAAGAAAAAACAGAGTGAAGATTTTCGCGGGAAATTTTCCGCAGCGATTAACCTCACAATTCACACGTTCGTGTGAATTTTTGCACGCCCTTTTCTTGCGTTGCTTTCATTTTTCACGTATGATTTCACCGTTGAGTAAGTTCAGGAGGTGTATCGGATGGCGGCGAAAAGCGCGAGAGATAAAAAGGTTAAAATGGAAGAAACCGGGGCGCAGCAAGGGGCACAAATCGGAATCAAACAGTTGGCGACCGCATCTTTTTCATGCGGTACGTGCGTCATGGTGCTGGAGATGGCTGGGTCGCGCATGGTGGCGCCCTATATGGGAACTTCGCTGGTTGTGTGGACGTCGTTGATCGGCATTGTGATGGCGAGCCTTTCTCTGGGTTATTGGCTCGGCGGCGTCATTTCGGACAAAAAGCCTTATCCGAAGGTGCTCGCTCGGATCATCGGACTTGCGGCGCTGTCGACCGCTCTTATGGCGCTCATCGCGAATCCCCTGCTTGCCACGCTTGCCAGAAATATCTCGAACGTCTACGTCGGCTCCGTCATTGCGTCGCTCTGCCTGTTTGCAATTCCAAGCGTTCTGCTCGGCATGGTCTCTCCCTTTATCGTGCGCCTCGCGATCCATAACCTCGGGTCCGCCGGCACTACGGTCGGAAGTTTTTCCGCAATCTCTTCGGCGGGCAGCATTGTTGGCACGTTTCTCGGCGGGTTCGTGCTGATTTCTTTTTTTGCGTCCGCAACGATTCTTTTTCAAGTTGCGTTTGTACTCGCGCTCACCGCAATAGTCGTCTACAAGCCATCATGGAAAACGCTGGCGCCTGTGGCCGTAATTGCGTTCGGACTCTGCTTCGTCAGCCAATCCGGCGCAATGCCGATGATGCCGGACGGGATTAACTTCGACACAAAATACAACACGGTTCGTATCGCGGACCGGGGTATATTCGGCACTCCGCGCACAGTGCGCATGATGCAGACCGACCCGCTCGGCGCACAGTCCCTCATGTTCATCGACAACCCGACGGAATTATTCAGCCCATACACGAAATTTTACGACCTTGCGTTCCACTATAAACCCGAGACAAAAAAAGTCTTGATGATGGGCGGCGGAGGTTACTGCGTGCCGAAACATTTGGGCACGCTGCGTCCCGACGTCGCAATCGATATCGTGGAGCTTGATCCCGGCATCACACAGGCAGCTCGCGATTATTTCGCACTCACTGACAGGCCCGGCCAGCGCATCTTCCACGAGGACGCGCGCATTTTTCTAAACCGCGAGGCGGCACGGGGCGAATATAAATATGACGCGATCTTCGGGGATGTCTTCGGTTCCTCGTACAACATCCCGTTTCATTTGACGACCGTTGAGTGTATGCAGCGAACCCGGGAATTATTGACTGACGACGGTATTTTTGTCGTCAATATCATCTCCTCCGTGGACGACGAATTGTTCAGCGGAATATATGCGAGCATCGCGGAAGTATTCCCGACTGTCATGATCTTCCCCGCTTCTTATCCGCAGAGCGCGACCGTGCGCCAGAATGTTATGATCGTGGCGTCGCTTTCCGAATCGCTCCCCGAACGCACGCCGGAGAACGATTATGTGCAGTGGCTGCTATCGCACAAATGGACGCGGAATTTCACAGCGAAAATTCCTGCTTTCACAGACGCCTTCGCGCCCGTCGAAAAATATTCGCTGGTCCACTAAGATTATTCGTATAAGGAAACGCCCCCGCTTTTGAAAGCGGGGGCGTTTTTGCGTTTTCTTATCGTTTTTAGAGATTGCTTTTCAGCCGTACTGCTGGCTCACTCGGAAGTTTGAAGAGCGGGATGAATCTGTCCCATCCGGTAATCGTGAGCACCAACATGGAAATGACAGCGATCCAGCTCAGGTAGTTGTATTTCAGGATACCGATCGCCGTAATTCCTTCCGCTAGCGGATAGACCGCAACGCTGATGCCGATGAAGAACACCATGTAGCAGTGCCAGGGGAAGAACTGCGAACCAAGAACGCCCATCGCGTCTGAATAGGTCGCATTGCGCAGCGCGAGCGTGTACATATCTTCGGGTGAACCCTCGACGCTCGATTCCGTCATGTTTTTGATGATCGGGCCGATCGTAACGATCTGCGCCATTTCGTCCGCAAGCGCCGCGTTGCCGAGCAGGCAGAGCAGTGCGTTGGAGAACATAAGCTGGCGGACATTTTTGACCATTTTCAAGACGCCCTTTGCGATCGGATCGAACGCGTCCATTTTGCGCATGACGCCGCCAAACGCACCGACCCACAACATCATTGCGATGGACCAGCCGCCCGCGTCGGAAGCACCCGTATAGACGAGATCAAAGAACTCTTCGTAACCGGAGATCGTGCCCGCCGCAAGACCAAAAAGGTATGACGAGAAGATGCCTGCACCGAGGCAAATCAGCGTGTTGACGCCCGTAAAGGCAAGGCCCAGAACGATGATAAGCGGAATAATCATATACAGGGGAACGCCTTCCTGTACAAGCTCAAGCAGAGTAACGGCGGAGGCGCGCTCTTCCGCAAGAGCGGCCCAGACGGAATCCGGGATTGCCGAAATCGCTTCTGCAGCGCTTCCCGATGTGGACGGAAGGCCGAGCATGGATGCGGCAACGTAGAACGCTACGGCGGACGCAATCAGGCAAAGCAGCGACCACACGCCCTGGTGGCGCACACGCTTGATGATTTCAACCTGCTGGATGCCGGAGCTGACGATCGTCGTGTCGGAAATGAGACCGATATTGTCGCCGAAGCAGGAACCGCCGGCAATCGCACCAACCGTAAGCAGGATGTTTCCGTCGACGATGTGGTTCAGCCAGAGGAAGATCGGCGCGCAGGCCGCAAACGTCCCCCATGACGATCCGGTCGCGATAGAGAGAACTGCGGTCACAAGCAGCGCGACGACAGCGACAAGTTTCGCGGTCAGGCCGGCTGAAAGTGCAATATTGATAACGGAAGCAGCGACGCCGGTCGCCATGAAGCATTCGGCAACCGCATAAGCGGCCTGCAGGATCAGGAAGACGATGAGGAAGTGCTGAAGGTTTTCGAGCGCTGCGTCCAGCACTTCGCTGAACTTATAGCGGTCGACAGCCATTGCCACCAATGAAGCGTAGATAAAGGATAACGGAGCGGCGATCAAAATGTCGATTCCTGCGAGCATGAGACCTGCAATTACAGCTACTGGAGAAAGTTTCATTAATGCTTTCACAAGTGTTGCCCCCTTTTCGGATCTTCTTCATATTTTTTGCTTTGATTCTACGGAACTGAAACACAGACTCTGTTCAAACCCGTTCTCTATTTTACCGTCTCACCCCATTTCGTACAGGTTCCATAATATAAAAGCTTATGCTGCAGTGCTGATAATATTTTTGCCTCTTGCATTGTCTATAAGGCTACCGCAAGTACAAGAGTAAGAGCCCAGCGCGTTTTTTTATTTGTAACGTTAATTGGTTCCCTGCGTATGTGCCATGCAAATACGCGATGTTTTTTACGAGTAGAGCCCTGCTGTTTCCCCGCCGTCTATGCGAATGTCAGCGCCTGTGATGTACTTTGCGTCGTCAGAAGCGAGAAATGCAAAGAGTGCGGCGATTTCTTCCGGCTCTGCGTGCCGTTTCATCGGAATGCCTTCGTTGGTTTGCGCCAGCATCTCATCGGTGTACTCCGCGCGCTGCATCGGCGTGAGCACGTAGCCCGGGCAGACGCAGTTGACGCGAACGTTCGGCGCGAGTTCAAGCGCCATGCTTTTCGTGAGCAGGATCACACCCGCTTTTGAGGCGTTGTAATCCGTGTACCAGCGGTGCCCCTCCGTGCCGTTGCTTGACGCGGTCATGAGGATTACGCCGTCTTTGCGGTCCTTCATTCTGCGTGCCGCTTCGCGCGCGCAGAGGAACATGCCGTCCAGATTGATGTCCATCACTTTCTTCCACTGTGCGAGCGTGATATCTACAAAATCACTGCGGATACTGATTCCAGCGTTTGAGACGAGCACGTCGATTCCGCCCAGTTCGCGGTCCATTTTTTCGAAAGCCGCCATAACGTCGCTCTCTTTACTCACGTCGCAGACGGCACTCGACGCAAACTGCGAATTTTCTTTCATTGCGCCGTCAAGTGCCGCGGCGTTGTTATCCAGAAGAAAAACTTTCGCTCCCTCTTTTGCGAAACGCTGCGCGGTGGCCAGCCCAATGCCGCTCGCCGCACCTGTTACCATCACCCGTTTGCCTCTCAGCTCTTCAAATCGTGCCATTCCGCACCTCCTTTATCTACGCAACACGCGCCATAATCTTTCGGCCAAATCCTGTTACCACCGGCATGTAGCCGATAAACTTCTTGTCGAGCGCACTGTCTCCTGTGTCCGAGATCAGGCTTTTGCCGAACAGTTCCGTCATTTTTGACGGCGCGGCAATAATCGTTATGTTTTCTTTCGGGATCAGCATCAGCACTTTTGGACTCAACTGCTGGTTGCCCCTGCCGAAGATATGCCCCTGTCCGCCGATGACGGTGATTATAAGATTCCGCTTTGACTGCGGGTATTTTTCCATAAGCGCTAAAATCTCTTGCTCGTTCATGTCCCGTGCAAGGAGTTTTTTGTCCGAGACCGCGTCTACGCCGAGAAGCGTCGATCGCAGTTCCATTCGATCCATAACGGCTTTCGTCGTGCTGCCGGAACCAATCAAATAGAGCGCGCCCGCCTGCATGTTTTCCGTCACCCAGGCCGCGATCGCGTCCGTTTCGTAGGCGTCCTTCCGTGAGCTGCCCGATTTTCTGTCCTGCATGAACCTGCGGTTGTCCGGCACACGCATGTAACCGTACAGTTTTGCTGAAACGATGCCGCCGCGGAACGCCTCTTCGTCGATGTCCATCACTTCCGCTTCGCGGTACCGTCTCACTTTGCCCTGCAGCATCTCTTTTACGAGCATGCCCGCTTCTGCGGGGCGGTTCGCGTAAACGCCGGAATGAATTTTGACGCCTGCGGGAATTCCAACGACGGGAATTTTATCCCCCGCAACTTCGCAAACGTTTCGGGCTGTGCCGTCACCGCCTGCGAACACAATAGACTGCGCGCCCGCATCGAGCATCCGTTTCACGGCTTCCTGCGTATCGGCGAAAGTCGTTTTCTTGCCAACTTCTAAAACGACTTCGTACGTCAGCCCGTTTTTTTCGAGCAGGTCGGCGCCCATTTGTCCGCCGGCCGTTAAGAAAACGGCGTCTTTCGCTTCGTCCCTGAACTCATCCAGGGCGCGTTCGGCGCGTGCTTCCGCCTGCGGTTCGGCGCCCAGCTCAAGGGCACGGCGGAGCGTATCTTCTCCGTCCGTACCCTTGAGCGCAACTTTTCCTCCCATCCCCGCAACGGGGTTGACGAGGAAACCGATGCGCCGTTTATCTGGGTTCGAAGTAACCTTTATATTTTTTGGTGTATACGCGCCAGGTAATCGCATATTTCCCCGGGTCGTCGAAATAGTCGTGGTCGATGTGCTGTACGGTGCTGTTGTACGGCGCATGCTTCACATGTTCCGGATCCTCGTAGCACAGGCGCGATATGTCTTTCAGCACTGCGCAGTACGCATCGATGTCGCTCTTGGAATACGATTCCGACGGTTCGATCGTGAAGGGCTCCGGGATCACGAAGGGCTCATGGCTGGACCAATAGTGCGTCCCGTAATCCGGAATACAGCGCTGCACGTCGGACGTGCCGAATCCCGTGTCCGCTTTGAGCTGCTCCCAGCTGTAGCGCACCTGCTCGATGCGCGACGGGTGGTTCGGAAAGCTCATGGAAGCGCCGCGAATCGCTAGGATTTTTTTCATCGCGTAGTTGTTGTTAAGAATCGCGACGCGGGAAACTTCTTTGAGGCCTTCGGCGCCAAGTGCCATGATCCACGCGTAGGACTTGACTACGACGGGCGCGACGCCCCAGAAGGATTTGATTTTGCCGCAGCTCTTCGGCATGTCGAAATCGAGGTAGTAACCCTTTTCAGGGCTGTATTCCACAAGCGGCGTCGGCATGTAGGGACGGAATTCTTTCTTTGCCGCGACAAGACCGGAGCCGGGGCCGCCGCAGCCGTGCGGCGCGCCGAAAGTCTTGTGCAGGTTGAAGAAGGACATGTCGAAATCCGCCTCGACCGTACGCGTGATGCCGAGAAGCCCGTTTGCGTTCGCCTGGTCGTAGCAGCAGACGACGCCTTTTTCATGCGCGAGCTTCGTGAATTCTTTGATACGGACGTTGAAGATGCCCGTGTCTTCGGGGTTCGTGAAGAAAATCGCCGCCGTGCGGTCGGAAAGCGCCGCCTTGAACGCCTCGATATCGGGATAGCCGTCCGCGTCGGGCTGGATGATCGTAACTTTGTAGCCTTTTACGATCGGCACCGCCGCGTCGGCGGGATGCGAGAAGAGCGTCGTGATTATTTCGTCGCGTTTTTCTTCCTCGCCTTTGTCGCGCCAATAGGCGCGCACGATGGAAGCCAGCGCAAGCACGCCGTGCGAGCCGCTGCCCGGCTGCATACTGAACACGTCGAGCCCCGCGATTTCCTTAAAGAGCTCGCCCGTTTTGTAGAAAACTTCAAGGATACCCTGCGCCGTTTCATCCGGCTGAAGCGGGTGCATGTCGGCGACTTTCGGCGATCCTGCAAGTCTGTCGTTGACCTTCGGGTTGTATTTCATCGTGCAGGTTCCCTGTCCGATGTCGATGTTGCTGTCGACGCCGAGGTTTTCCTGCGCAAGGTGGTTGTAGTGGCGCACAAGCTGAAGCTGTGCGATTTCAGGCAGATTGGCGCTGCCTTTGCGAATCATATTTTTCGGCAGCGTGGAGAGGGCTTCCGCAGTATCAATGCAATCGCAGCAGGCGCTCGGGAGAAGCGTCGCGCGCTGCCCGGCCTCGCTGAGTTCGTAAATGATCGGCTCATTCCACTTTGCCTGATGGAACTTTTTCATCGAAGTAAACTTGTCCATGAAAGGCCCCTCCTATCCCAAAATTTCCGTAAGCGCCTCTGCAAGCGCTTTCATATCGGAGGCTGTCGTTTTCTCGGTCACGCAGAAGAGCGCGCACTGCCCGAGTTCCGGGAACGCTTTGCTCATGTCGTAGCCGCCGAGGATGCCCTTTTCAAGCAGTTTCTTGTTGATCTCGGACACGCTCTTACCGCTGCCGCTGAAATCAACGACAAATTCTTCAAATGGCGTACCGGAGAACTTGTCGACGCAGAGACCCTTGATACCGGAGAGCATTTTTCTTAGGCAAACCTGACGCTGCAAAACCGCCTCGCCGAGATCTTTCATACCCTGCGGACCCATCGCCGCAAGATAGACGCCCGCCGCGATGCCCCAGAGCGCCGAATGCGTGCCGACAAACTCCTTCGCGCCGTCGCGGTTCGCAAATGAAGTGCGCTCCCACAGAACGTCGCCGAATCCCCACTCGCCGCCGTCCGTTGGCGCAATGCCAAACAGGCGGGACGGATATTCTTCAATCCGTTCGTGATCGTCGTTCATTGCGATGAAACCCGCAACGCCGCCGCCGTAATTCATGTGGATGCCGAGTGGCTGAATGTCGCCGCACGCCATGTCCGCGCCGTAACGGCTGGGCGGCGTCAGCACGCCGAGCGTCGAAGGCTCGACAAGCGCCACCATAAGCGCGCCTTTTGCGTGTGCGAGGTCCGCGATTTCCTGCGCATGTTCCTCGATCACACCGAAGAAGTTCGGATTCATCACGAGCACTGCGGCAACTTTATCCGTCAGTTTCTCGCGCAGACTGTCCATGCAGATGCGCCCGCTGTTTTTTCCGTAGTCCACGTAAGTCACTTTGACGTCGGGTTCTAAATACGTCTTGATCGACTTCAGCATATCGGGATTGATGTTTTTCGGGATGAGGACTTCGTCCCGTTTCGCGATCCGCGTCGCCATACGCAGCGCGGTTCCCGCCGCCTGCGCGCCGTCGTAGTTCGGCACGTTGCAGACGTCATAATCGAGCAGTTCTGCCATCATCGACTGATATTCGAACAACGCCTGGAAACGCCCGTGGTCCTCGTACGGTTCGCCCGCATATGCGGTCAAAAACTCCGAGCGGCCCACCACTTCGTCGACGACCGCCGGGACATAACGGTTGTAGCAGCCCGCGCCCAGGAAGCAGCGAAGCTCTTCCGCCGTTTTATTTTTGTTCAGAATTCCGTTCACATGACGGAAAAGATCCGCTTCCGCCTCGAAAGGCTCCGGAAGTTTCATCTCGCCCTTCATCCGAACCTCTTCCGGAATATCGGAGATGAGGTCGTCGATAGAATCCACCCCGATAAAACGGAGCATCTCCTTCTGCACCTCGGGTTCGGAATTCGGAATATAAGGATAAACTTTCTTTTTCACAAATACCCCTCCTTTATGCAATTCCGCCGCCGTCGACCACCAGGCTGCTGCCTGTGACCCACGGCGCCATATCGCTGCACAGGAAAAAGACGCACATCGCAACGTCCTTCGGTGCGCCTAGACGCGCCATCGGACGCTGCGCGCACTCTTCCTTATACTTGTCGTCGTAAACGCCGCCAAGCTGTTCGCACTCGCTCTTGAGCATCGGCGTATCAATGTCGCCCGGGCAGACGCAGTTGACGTTGATATTGTCCGGACCATGATCGATCGCCATCGCGCGCGTCATATTCCAGACGCCGCCCTTCGCCGCGCAGTAGGAAACGGCGTGGTCGCCGCCCTTGAGGCTCCAACCCGAACCGATGTTCACGATCTTGCCGCCGCCGGCCTTTTTCATGTGCGGCACGACATGCTTGCTCATCAAAAAGACGCTCTTCAATGTGACGTTGAGCGCGAGATCCCAATCCGCCTCGCTCAGTTCCTCAACCGTTTTGCGGCGCGCAACGCCCGCGCAGTTGACGAGAATGTCGATTTTGCCGTGCTCCGCCGCGGTCTTATCCGCCGCCGCCTTGCAATCCGCCTCTTTTGTCACGTCGCATTTTATGAACTGCGCGCGGCCGCCAGCGGACTTGATCTCCTGCACGACTTTCCCCGCCGCGTCTTCATTCACGTCGGCGATTACAACGTTCACACCTGCAGACGAAAAAAACCGCGCTATCCCCGCGCCAATACCAGAAGCGGCGCCAGTGACAATCGCGGTTTTCCCCTCCATATTACAAAGTTCGTTCAAGTTCAGCATAAAAAAATCCTCCCTAGAAACTGGCTTAAAATTGGATGAAAACTACTGTATACATTGCATACACTTTATGCTAGATTTATACTATGTTCTGGCGGGGTTGTCAAGCGTATGGATATTTTTCTCAATTTTAGGCGCTTGTAGTATAATGGATACAATGTATTTTCCTGGCCTTTTTGGAATGCTTTTACCGCAGGTGAATACTTTTTGCAAAGTACAACAGGCAAATTGCCTTCATGAAACTCAATATCATCCGGGGACGGTGTAACAATGGAAAGAATATCTCTACAGTACAAGACGGCTTCCGACTACGTGTACCAGCAGCTGCGCAAACAGATATTCGAGAAAAAACTCCTGAGCGGCCAGCGGCTTCCCGAAGTGGCAATCGCAAAAGAACTTCAGGTCAGCAGGACCCCGGTACGCGAGGCACTCCGCAGACTGACGAACGAAGGGCTTGTACAAATCATCCCGAATTGGGGCGCGTCGCTGGTATCCCCCACGAAAGAAGAAGTTTTCGACACCTATGAGGTACGCGAAAACCTGGAACTCATGGCAATCCGAAAGGCGGTCCACAAGATAACGCCGCTGCAGCTCTGCAGATTGCAGGAGCAGATCGACGCGGAAAGAAAAACCTTCGCGGACCGAGATCTTGAGTCCTATCTGAAGGTAAACGACGAGTTCCACATCATCATCGCGGAATCGTCCGGCAACGGCGCACTCACGAGCTATATCAGAAACGTCCTCTCGCGCACATTCGTGCAGATGATTTTTTTTGAATCCTTTTTCGACTTCGACAGCAATCCGAGCCTCGAAGAACATATCGCGCTTCTTGCCGCGCTCGAAAAACGAGACGAAGCTCTCTGCGTGAAATTGATGAGCGAACACATTGATCTTTCGATCGGCTCTTTAAAACTCGACGAATAAAAAACGCGGCGCTCTGGCGCCGCATTTTTTATGCTTGAGTTTATGATTCAAGTGCAAGGCTATTTTGCAAAATGAGGTTAGAAATTCAAACATTCGTTTGAATTTTCGGCAGGCAAAAATAAAAATCCATACGATCGTGTGGATTTTTTCGAAAACAAAATTTCCATGAGCTTCAAAATTCACACTAGCCTGCTCTAGACTCTGCCCCCGGGGTTCGAATTTTCGACAGGAACATAAACAGAAATTCACACGTTCGTTTGAATTTTCGCGGGCAAAATAGAAATCCACATGATCGCGCTTTTTTCGATAACAAAAAAATCCCGTGTTTTTAAAAATTCACACGTTTGTTTGAATTTCATAAGAAAAGACAAATGAAAAAGAAAAAATCGGCGAGGAAACGTTTGGGGCGTTAGCATAGAAACGCGGCATGAAAATATAAAAAATCGGCGTTTAGAAGTGCCGGAAACGAAGCAATGCGAAGCCCCTGATCCGAAGGCGTATGGTTTTATACGTCGAGGATTCAGGGGTTTCGTCTTGCAAAGTTTATGGCGCTTATAAACGCCGATTTTTAGAAGTCGGCGTCGGTTTTTCCCGCGAGCAGGTGATCCATTGGGTTCACGTTCTCGTTTTTATGCGCCTGCCGCCACGTTTTGATCGGCATGCCCCATATTTTGATGAATCCAACGGACGCGCCGTGGTCGAAGGTGTCGCCCGTCGAATAGGTCGCCAGATCTTCGCGGTAGATCGAGTCGTCGGACTTCATGCCGTTCACGATGCCGTTGCCTTTGTAGAATTTCATGCGGACGGTGCCGTTGACGACTTGCTGCGTCGACGCGATGAACGCATTGACGGCCTCCATGAGCGGCGAGAACCAGTAGCCTTCGTAGGTCATTTCCGCGAATTTGACTTCGAGTTCTTTTTTCGTTTTGAGCACTTCTTTCGCAAGCGTGATCGTTTCAAGTTTTTTATGCGCTTCGATCAGTGCGAGCGCGCCGGGGCACTCGTACACTTCGCGGCTCTTGAAACCGACGAGTCTGTCTTCCACCATGTCGATCCTGCCGTATCCCGCTTTGCCCGCGGTTTTGTTGAGGAAGTCCACGATTTCGAAGCTTTTCATTTTTTTGCCGTTGACCGCAACGGGAATGCCTTTTTCAAATGTGATCTCGACCGTCACTTCTTCATCCAGTGCGTCTTTCGGGTCCGCGGTCAGCGCATATGCGTCTTTCGGCGGCTCGTTCCACGGATCTTCGAGGACGCCGCATTCGATCGAACGGCCCCAGAGGTTGTCGTCGAAGCTGTACGGGCTTTTACGCGTCGTTGGTACGGGGATGTTGTGCGCTTCCGCGTATTCCATTTCTTCTTCGCGTGTGAAGCCCCAGTCACGGACGGGCGCCAGAACTTTGATGTCGGGGTTGAGCGCGTTGCAGCAGACTTCGATACGGACCTGGTCCTGTCCTTTTCCTGTGCAGCCGTGCGCGACCGCGACCGCGCCTTCCCGCTCCGCACACCAGATCATTGCCTGCGCGATCATAGGACGCGAGAGCGCGGAGTTAAGCGGGTAAACGCCCTGATAGAGCGCGTTTGCTTTGAGCGACGGCCAAATGAAGGCGTCGATGAAGGCTTCACGCAGGTCAACGACGTGCGCCTTGATTGCGCCGGCGGCAAGCGCCTTCGCTTTGATTTCTTCCAGGTTATCCGCCTGCTGCCCAACGTGCATCGTCAGCGCGATGACGTCATATCCCTGATCCTGAAGCCACGGAATCGCCACCGATGTGTCGAGTCCGCCGCTGTATGCCAATACGACCTTGCCTTTTTTTTCCGCTACCATTTGAAATTCCTCCTCTTTATTATGTAAAGCTCTTTTGGACACCGGTCCGTCCAATCAGACAATAAAAAATAGACTCGCCGCCTCTTAAAAAAGAGGGACGAGTCTATATACCCGCGGTACCACCCTCGTTGACGCGAATGCGCCCACTTGGTTTCGGTCGTTTCGGAGACCACCGGGATCCTTACTTGGCGTTACCGCCTTTCTTCTGGATCCAGCTCGGGGGAACGAGAATCATGATTCTGCCTGCGAAAAGTGTTTTCAGCCTTCGACACTTTATCTCTGTCGCCGAGAAATCAGATCATATGCCCCGTCATCGCCTTGCATATATAGCGCTAACGGTTCGATACGTCGTATACGTCTGTCTCGTCGCAGAAGTGCAGTTATCACGATCCAAGCCTCCTTTATGCCATTCCGGCAAAAACTGTTGGTATTCTACCGAGCTTTTTAAAAAATGTCAACTCAATTACGGATTTTGTTCAATTTATCGTTAAAAATTAACTGTTTGGCGTATTTGGTTCATTTTCGAAAAAGCGCAGCGGTGAGTTTCTCGCCCATGCCTTTGCGTTCGTTTTCTTCGTATGCCGTGAAACTCGTCATTTCCAGATGTACGGGCGTGATGGAGGCATAGCCGTGCGCAATGCTCCAAACGTCCGTTCCTTCCGTCATTTCGTCTTCGATTACGCCGCCGATCCAGTAGGCGGGTTTGCCGTCTGCCGTCTCCCCCGCCGTTATTTTGTCGACGTAGCGGCGGATGCCTTTTTTTGTCACTTGCACGCCTGCCAGTTCATTTTTTGGTACGTTCGGGACGTTAACGTTGTAGAAGACGCCCGTCCGCATCGGGTTTTCGCGAATCCATGCAAGCACGGAGAGCACGATTTCGGCAGCCGTTTCGTTGTGTTTTTCTGGATCTTTGGATTTCGAATTGAGAGAGACAGCGATTGCGGGCTTGTCGAAAATGACGCCCTCCATCGCGGCGCACGCGGTGCCCGAGTACGTGATGTCGTCCGCCAGATTCGGCCCCTGATTGATCCCGGATATGACCATTTCGATGCTCGAATCCAGCACGTCGAATCCCATTACGACGCAGTCGGTGGGCGTGCCTGTGCAGGAGTAGGCGCGCAGTTTGTCGGACGCCAGGCCGAGATTGACTTCGTCCAGCACGACGGGAGCGCCGATCGTCATCGCGTGTCCGCAGCCGCTCCGTTCGATGTGGGGGGCGACAAGCAGAACGTCATGCCCGGCCGCCAGAAGGTGTTCCGCCATGACTTTGATTCCGATGGACTGGTATCCGTCGTCGTTCGTTAGGAGGATTTTCATATCGGCCCGCTAAAAAATAATGCCCAGGATAAACCGCACGAGCGGCGTCATCAGCGCGGGCAGTACGCCAAGGACCATAAGCCCGAGGATCAGGATCATGCCGTAGCGTTCGAGCGTGTAGTAGATATTCAGCATATTGTGCGGAAGCAACACATAGAGCACGCGCGAACCGTCAAGCGGCGGAATCGGCAGCAGGTTGAAGGCCGCGAGTCCGACGTTCATATAGATCATGAGCAGGATAAACTGCTGCGCGCCGTAACTCTGAAAGAGCAGCGGAAAGAACTGCACGAGCCGCGCGCAGACGAACGCGGTTAGAATATTTCCGGCCGCGCCCGCAAGGCTCACGATGACCATATCGCGTTTCGGGTGCTTAAAATAGGCGGGATTAATCGGCACGGGCTTCGCCCAGCCGAACCGGAAGATCAGCAACATCAGAGTGCCAACGGGGTCCAGATGGTGCAACGGATTCAGGCTCAGACGGCCCTCAAGCGTTGCAGTCGGATCACCGAGTTTTTTTGCGGCGAAACCGTGGCAAAATTCGTGAAACGTTATGGCCCAGAGGACCGCGGGAACGCTCAGCAGGAGTTCAGCGAGACGCCCCGATATATTTGCGGCAGAAAACATTCTTTCAATCACATCCCGTTCAATTTGAAGCCGGTATTTCCGCAAAAATTTTCCAGCGGGCCGACAGTCGTTATTTTAACATGGCGGACGGGAAATTCACAGGATTTAAAATCTGGAAGGCGGCCATTCCGCATAAAAGCCCACAAGACCGCTGCCGATAGAAATTCTTACGGGCTTTCCCACCTCTACGCGATTGCTGATGGTGTAGGGTTTTGCGTATTCCAGGCTGACGTTGTCAAGTTCCCAACGCGCGCCGCCCAGGGTCACTTTTGTGCTGTTTGCAAAAGGAATGATTGAGATTGCGTGCGGCAGTTCGTAGAATGTCGTGGTCAAACGCTGACCGGGCCGCACAAGGAAAAGTCCTTCCATCTCGTCCGCGATGCCGAACGGCGTGCAGCCGCCGCAGTGGATGAATGAAAGCAGCGTGCTCCACATGTGGTCAAAACGCCCGCCGAACGCGCCGGTCAGGACAAGTCCTTTGTCTTTCTGCGTCGTGTCTTCGGCCAGCATCTGGAGCGCAAGCTGAAAGTCCGTCTGATCTTTTTCCGTGTCAAATCTGGAAACCTGCACGCCGTTTTCTTCGGCCCAGTTCCAATCCAGCGGAAGCGCGCTGTCCCTGTCGCCAATCAGACGCTCCGGGCGAATCTGCGCTTCACGGCAAACACCCACGCCGCTGTCGACGCACCATACGCGCGAATAGAAATCCAGATAGCGCAACCACGGCACACTCGGCGCGCGGCCGCCCAAGATCATCAATACGATGTCTTCAGTGATATCTTTCGAATAGCGGATCTTATACTTCGGGAAACGTAATTCTCTCATATGACAATCTCCATTCTACCCTTGCATACCTTTGAACTGGTCGTTGACAATACAGCCTACATAGTATCATAATATTTAATACTGAACTACCGCTTTTGAGAGGCGTAAAAAGACTGATTCTCGGGGGAGCAATAAGGGCAATATGCCCGGACGGCTGAGAGGAAGGGTAATACCTTCGACCCCAGGACCTGATCCGGTTAATACCGGCGTAGGGAGAGAGGCCGAATGATTTTGCAGAGTCCTGCTCCCATAGGAGCGGGACTCTTTTTATATGAAAGGAGAAAAAATGAGACACGGCATTTACAGAGGCATCGCGCTTTCGATCGCGGGAACGGACCCGAGCGGCGGCGCGGGTATCCAGGCGGATTTAAAAACATTTGCGGCGCTCAAAGTTTTCGGCACGACCGCAATTACTTCGGTCAACGCGCAAAATTCCATGGGGGTCACGGCGATCCATCCGATTCCGCCCGAGTTGATCATTGCTAAGATTTTATCAGTCGGTGAAGATTTTCCGCTCGACGCGATCAAAACCGGCATGGTCGGCAATACGGCAGCAACCGACGCGGTCGTTGCGGGCATCAAAAAACTTGGCATCGAAAAGGTCGTCGTCGACCCGGTGATGATCGCGCAGAGCGGCGATCCGCTTATCGAAGAGGACGCGATTCAGGCGATAAAAAACCGTCTAATCCCGCTGGCTGCGGTCGTGACGCCCAATCTGCCCGAGGCGGAATGTCTGACCGGAATGAAAATCGAAAATGTTACAGACATGGAGCGAGCCGCGCGGGAGATCGCAAAACTTGGCTGCCGTTCCGTCCTCGTCAAAGGCGGACATCTGCCCGGAAATCCAGAAACGATCACCGATATTTACCTGCTTGACGACGAGATTATCCGGTTCGAGGACCCGCGCATCGACACGAACGCGAACCACGGCACAGGCTGCACGCTGAGCTCCGCGATCGCCGCCGAACTCGCGGCCGGAGTGGAAATGAAAGAGGCGGTTATCCGCGGACGCAAATACCTGCGCGAAGGGCTGAAACACGGCGTCACGCTCGGTCACGGCGCGGGCTGTCTAGGTCACGCGGTTGAGATGGACTGGATTCGCGAATAAATGACAGGCGCATCTTTTTCACCGTTCGACATTTATATAGAAACGAGAAAAAAACGCCCGCTGGTTTATCAGATCACGAACCGCGTATCGGCGCAGGTGCAGGCGGATACGGTCGCCCTTCTGGGCGGACTCTCCGTCATGTCCGACGCGAAGGAAGAGGCAGCGGAGATCGCGCGAAAGTCCGACGCGCTTTTGATCAACCTGGGCACGCCGCGCGACGACGCGTTTGAAATATTTTCGCTGGCGCTCGGCGCAGCACAAGAAAAAAACGTTCCGGCTGTTCTGGATCTCGTCGGCTACGGGTTCACGCAATATCGGACGGCACTTGCGAACAAACTGTTGGAAACGTTCCGGTTTGCGATCATCAAGGGAAACGCTGCGGAAATTTCGGCGCTCGCGGGAGCGGGCAAAGGGCCGACCGGCGTTTCGTCAAACGAAACGGCTAAGGACATGGGCGAAATCGTGCGTGCGCTTTCGACAAAATATAATGCCTGCGTATTCAGCACAGGGGAACAGGATTTCCTGGCGGGCGGAGATCGGTGCACCGCAACGACGGGCGGCTCTGCTTACCTCGGCACTTTGAGCGGGATCGGATGCGCGCTCGGCAGTGCGGCAGCCCTTTTCTCGGCAGGCGCGCCTGCGTTTGAAGCGGCGTTTTCCGCCCTCCTCGCATTCCGCTGCGCGGCTACAAAAGCGGCGCACGGGGCAAAAGGACCGGGGAGCTTTTACAGGAACTTCCAGGACGAGCTTGCCTTGCTTGGATCGGAAAACGTAGATTGGAGCGTATTTTATGAGACACGATGAACGCGCGAAAAAATTGCGCCTGTATCTCATTTGCGGAGAAGGCGACGATCGCGCGACTTTGGGCAAAAAAGTTTCCGACGCGCTCGCTGGCGGCGTTACAGCCGTGCAACTACGCGCAAAAACGTGGGATGCGCGCGAGATATATGACACGGCGTGTGAACTGCGGAAAATTACCGCAGCGCACGGCGCGCTTTTCATCATCAACGACAGACTCGACATCGCGCTCGCTGTCGGCGCGGACGGCGTACACCTCGGACAGAAAGACCTGCCCGTGGCCGAGGCGCGTAAAATCGCACCCCGCGGTTTCCTCGTCGGAGGCACGGCGCGAACCGTCGATCTCGCGAAAGCGGCGCAGCGCGACGGCGCGGATTACATCGGATGCGGCAGCGCTTTTCCGACGGGCACGAAGCAAGACGCCGTGGTGATCGGCCCAGAGGGGATCACGGAAGTTTTGCGCAGCGTCACGATCCCAAGCGTCGCGATCGGCGGCATCGACGCGGAAAACGTGGAGCGCCTCGCACATTGCGGCTGTTCCGGCATCTGCCTTTCGGGCGGCATCATGAAAGCGCCGGATCCAAAAGCAGCGGCGGCGCAGTTGCTGAACAAAATCAAATGCTTGTTTGAATCAGGGAGGATATCATGAACGGCACAAAAAGAATACACAACGCAATCTTTAGAAAAGCAGTTCTGGCCGGGGCATTCGCAGCTGCGGGCGTAGTCCTCTCCGTCGTCTCCGTTCCAGTTGGCCCCACGAAATGCTTTCCCTTCCAGCACACGATCAACGTACTCGCCGGCATCGTGCTCGGCCCGTGGTGGGCGCTCGGCGCGGCGTTTACGACGAGCCTGATCCGAAACATGGCCGGCACAGGCAGTCTTTTCGCGTTTCCGGGCAGCATGTTCGGCGCATTTTTGGTCGGCATGGCGGCAAAAATGCTGCCGCAGAAATATAAAATCTGTGCGGCTGCAGCGGAACCTGTCGGAACAGGAATCATCGGCGCCTGGGCCAGTTCGCTGATCATTGCGCCTATGATCGGGAAAAGCGTAGGCTTTGCGTTCCTCGCCTCGTCATTCCTTATGAGCAGCATCCCCGGCGCAATCATCGGCGCGGCGCTCCTCTGGTGCCTGCGAAAACGAATCTTCCTGGGGCAAAGCATCGGCTCAATTCTATAAAAGAAAAAGGACCGCACTTCGCGGTCCATTTTTTATGCTTTATAACGTTCCTTTTTATACCGCTATATAATCAAAACTAATTCCCCGTCGCTTTTTGAAAAAACACGCCCAATTCCCGGCCTTTTGCTTCCCACTCTTCCAGCGTGCCGTCGTTTTCCAGTATAAAGTCCGCGCGGTTTGTTTTTTCCTCGCGGGGCAGAAACCACTGTTCGCGGCGCGTAAGCTCGTTTTCGTCCCAGCCGCGCGCACGGTTGCGTTCGACGCGTTTTTCCGCGGGCGCCGTCACATAGACCACGTAATCGAGCCAGCCGTAGTGGCCGCTTTCATACAGGAGCGGAATTTCCACGACAACCCAGCCCGGTTCATTTTTCACCCGCCGCTTGATCTCTTCGAAGGTCGCGCGGTGCAAAAGTTCCGATGCGAATTTATATTCCGCGTCGTCGTTAAAAATTTTCTGCGCGATTTTCGCGTGCACACTTTTTATGTCGCCCTCGAAAAAGCCCGCGCCCCAACGCGCCTCGGCCGCACGCTGGACATCGGCATCCTGCCAAAGGCTTTTCGCAATCGCGTCCGCGTCGAGCACAAGCGCGCCCATTTCCCGCCAGACGCGGCTGATCGTGCTTTTACCAGCTCCAACGTCGCCTGTTAGTCCGATCACTGGCATGGTAAGCGCCTCCCAAGGATTCGTCTTTGGTCTCGGAACAGTTTTCGGGGATTTCCTTTAAAAAACGCGAGCGCTGGTTACGCTGCACGCCGCCGAACAAAAGCCGCGTCGCGGAGCCCGTCATGAAAAGCCGCTCCCGCGCGCGCGTCATACCGACATAGCACAGGCGCCGCTCTTCGGAGAGATCGCCCTCCCCGCCGATCGCACGTGCGCTCGGAAAAATGCCTTCTTCCATGCCCACGAGGAAAACGACGGGAAATTCGAGCCCCTTCGCGGCGTGGAGCGTGAGCATGTTGACGCGGTCCGGGTCTTCGACCGATCCGTCCTGGTCGGTGATGAGCGGGATTTCCGTCAGCATGTGGAGCAAGTCGCCCTCTTCCGGAATCAGCGACAGAATTTCAAGCACGTTTTCGACGCGCTCCTCCCAGTCTTCGGGGTAATCCGCCTTCAAATGTTCTTCGTAGCCCTGTCCGTAGAGAACCGTCCGCACCGCTTCCTGCACGTCATCGGAATGGGATAGGATTTCAAGCATGTTTTTGGCGAGCTCCTTTGCGCCGGTTCCCGCCTTGCTCTTTAATCCCCCGCCCGTCTCCTGTATATCTTTCCAGACGATTTCCGCGTCGAACTCCCCCATTTTTTCGAGGTACGCCGCGAGCAGTTCCACGCTTTTTTTACCGAGCCCGCGCGTCGGAACGTTCGCAATACGCGTGAGCGAGACGACGTCGCGCGGATTCACCGCGAGGCGCATCATCGAAAGCACGTCTTTGACTTCCATGCGTTCGTAGAACGCGACGCCGCGAATGACGCGGTACGGAATGGCGTTTTCGAGCAACGCCTGCTCCAGCCCTCGTGAGAGTGCGTTCATGCGATAAAGGATCGCCATCTCGCCGTACGCGTACCCCTCGTCGCGCAGATCTTCAATTTTTTTCGCGATCCACACCGCTTCGTCGCGGTCTTCGCGCGCACGGTAGACGAAGATATTTTCCCCGTGCTCCGCCGCCGTCCATAAATCTTTCGGATGGCGGTCGTGATTGTTCTTGATGACGCAGTTCGCGCCCTCCAGAATGTGGCGCGTGGAGCGGTAATTCTGGTCCAACACAACTACTTTTGCACCCTTAAAGTCGTTTTCGAAGTTCAGGATCATTGACATATCCGCGCCGCGCCAGCCGTAAATCGACTGGTCCGGGTCGCCCACGACCATGATCCGCCGCGATTCGTCCACAAGACAGCGCAGCAGCAGGTACTGCGGCCAGTTGACGTCCTGATATTCGTCGACGAGCACCCAGTCGATGCGCGAGCGTTCGTTCGCGAGTACGCTCTTGTCGGTCGCCAGGATATGCAGCGGCAGCACCATCAGGTCGTCGAAATCAAGCGCCCCGTGTGCAAGCAGCGCCTTCTGATATCCTTCATACAAAGGCATCCAGCGAACGTCCAGCTGCGGCTGTCGCGTGACCGGATTCGCCCCCGTTTTCGCGCGTGAAATCAGTTCGATCGCGCCCGCGACGTCCATCAGGCGCGGATCGATCCCGAGGTCTCTCAAAAGCCGTTTGACGAGACTTCGCGTATCGCCCCGGTCGAATACCACGAACGAACGCGGATAGCCGCGCTGCACCAGCGCGTCGGAATACCTGTGCAGAAAACGCAGGCCATACGCATGAAAAGTCGAGACCTCCATGCCTTTCAGATTCGAGCCCAAAATCTGCTCCACGCGCGTTTTCATCTCGCGCGCGGCTTTGTTCGTAAACGTCAGCGCCAAAATGCGCCACGGCTTTACGTTTTTTTCGTCAATCAAATATGCGATCTTGCTCGTCAGCACACGCGTTTTTCCGCTGCCCGCGCCCGCGAGCACAAGCTCCGGACCGTCCGTGTAGACAACCGCCTCCCGCTGCCGCGGGTTCAGTAAATCAATATATGAAGAAGCCATAAAGGCACCGCCTCGTTCCGTTGTTCTGTTACGCATCCTCTATTATACAAGGAAATTATCCCTATGATTTTACGCTCCGGATTTTGGTCTTAGGTTTTGACCTTGGCAAGCATGCCTCACGGAGAGAATCGGCGGCTAGACGTGTCAGTCGCGACGCAAAATAATGCGCCAGAACCGCAGGCGTATGTTCATACTCCGAGGATTCTGGCGCGTTGTTTTGCTAAGCGAATGGCGCGTATAGCCGCCGATTCACGTTTTACCTATTTGGGTTCGAGTAGACCGTAGCCCCCCTCTTCCCGGCGATAAACCGCGTTGATGTCGCCGGTAGAGTCGTTCTTGAAGAGGAAGAAACTGTGCCCGAGCAGATCCATCTGCATCGTGGCTTCCATCGGCGTCATAACTTCTGGATGGAACTTCTTCATCTTAACGATCTCACGCACCGTGTCGTCTTTTTCTTCAAAAGCATTCGGTGCAAGAAGATCGGGGTCAATGTCAAACGAAATATCCTGGACTTTCATCCTGGCCTTGTCGGTCAGATAACCTTTGTGTTTTTTGACCTGGCGTTCGATGTTTTTGAGCGCTTTATCAAACGCTTTCCGCAGGTCCGGCGCGTAATCTTCGCCGCGCATGACCAGTCCGTTAACATTGGAGGTGATCTCGACTACATTCATTCCTCTTTTGTAGTTGAGCGCAACTTGGGTGTCCAGAATACGGTCGAAGAACTTCTCGATTTTCGCGAGTTTCTTCTCCATATACTCTTTGACGTCACCCGGCAGTTCCACATTGCGAGTCACAAAACGTACCTCCATGGCAACTCCTCCATTCTCTCTTGTCGCTGATATGTGCTGCTGATTTTATTCTACCATTAGAGTATGGAAGACTCAAACGTGTGAATCATGTATCTTGGGCGTTTGTTTCATGAAATTAAAATTACCGAAACAATGCTACGGCGCCTGCTGCGCATTCATGAAGGCTTCGATCTCTTTCTGCCGGAGCCACACACCGATTTCGCCGCCCGAAAGCGCGGGCGGAATCGCTTCTTTGTGCGCGCTTAAAATCGCCGCCATATATTTTTCATGGCGTTCCAGATATTCCGGCAGGCAGCCGCAGTCTGCAAGAATCACAGCGCAAAAACCGTCAAATCCGACGGGGTGCTTCGATATGCGGACGAGCAGCTCTACAATTTTGCCGGGATGTGTCAGCCTCGGCGCGCGCATGTGTTCCTCGATTGCGATCTCCGCGCACTGGCGCCAGCGCTTCGGCAAGGGGAAATTTTCTTCGATTTCTTTTAAAATACGCAGTCCCGCTTTTTCATGCCCATAGTGGTGCGGCAAAATGGATTCGTCCGTCGCGCCTTTGCCGATGTCGTGCATGAGCGCGGCAAACCGCACTTCGACGCGGTCTGTCATCGACGCCGCCCTGTCCGCCGCAAGCATCGTGTGTTCGAACGCGTCGCCTTCCGGGTGGCAGAATTCCGGCTGCGTTTTGCCGATCAAATCATGCAGGCGCGGAAAAATAATTTGCAATAAAGACGCGTTTTCTAAATTTCGAAAAAAAATCGAAGGCGCTTCGGTGGCAAGTGCTTTTTCCAGTTCGGCAAAAATTCTTTCTTTCGGCTCCTTCGCAAGCTCCGG
>JAJDJB010000025.1 GCA_030266985.1 Synergistaceae bacterium OttesenSCG-928-D05 | reverse complement strand
GCGTCCATCTACACCGTCTACAAACAAGAGAGCGGATTCTACCTCTCCGGTCTTGCTAAATTCAACCACTACGACACCGACCTCACCGTAGGCGCAGTGGACAAATTGAGTCGGCAGCTCGGGTACGACAAAATCGAAGGCGGGCTCAACCAGCGCGGACTTGGAATGTCGCTGCTTGCAGGCAAACGCTTCGTAGTCGGAGAAAAAGGCTGGTACTGGGAACCGCAGGCGCAATTTAGCTACATGCGCATATTCGGCGACAAATACCTGACCAGCAGCGGCCTTGACGTAGACGTAGAAGCAACGACGTCGCTCCGCGCGCGCGCCGGATTCCTCTTCGGCAAAGCGATCGAACTCAAAAACGGAAGTGTCTTAGATGTGTTCGCAGACGTTTCCATCAATAAAGAGTTCGACGGCGAAACCGACATCTGGATGAGCGGCGGCAAATACACGCGCGACCTTGGCGACACCTGGGGCAGCTACGGTCTTGGCTTCAGCTGGCGTATGGGAGAACGGAGCTACCTCGGCGGACGTATCGCGTATGGTTCCGGCAGCGACCGCACCGAACCGATCTCCGCGACGCTCGGCCTACTGTTCGAATTGCAATAGGCAGGAGACAGCAGCAAAATAATAAAACGGCCATTAAGAGTCTCAGACACACCCCCTCAGAGCACTGCCGCGCCCAAAAGGCGCGGCAGTGCTCGTTTGTAACGCCGATGTAATTACGTTTGCATTACGAGGGAAAAAAGACAAAGGCGATGCACACGATAACGTGTGAAGAGCGAAGCAACATGTAAAGAGCGGATTCAAAGGCGTATTGGTCATACGTCGATGATCCGCTCTCAAATGTTACAAAGGTGTTTGCGCTAATATCGCCGCGTTCTCACTTGTCATTAGTCGAGAACGGCCATCGCTCGCGTCGGGCCTCCGTCTTGATGTTTGAGCGAAATCGGCAGCGCTACAAAACAAAAGGGTTTCTCTCCGACTTTCTCCAAATTGCGCAGATTTTCTATCACGACCATATTTTTTGCGAAAATAATTTTATGAATCGGATTGTCCATTGAATCTACGGGGTCGATCGATATCGTGTCGAAACCGATTCCTTTGAGCTGTTGCGCGGCAATCCATTTTGCTGCGTCTTCCGAAAGTATGGGGAAATCGTACAGGTATTCTTCTTTGCCCCACTTTTCGTTCCATCCCGTGTCGAAAAGCAGAAAGTCGACATTGCGAACATCGTCTACGGATTTTTTGATGTCGGCGACTTCTATTTTTCTTCCCGCGCAAGCACGCGCGTCGATGACCTGTGCAAAGCCGAAGAACGTTTCGTTCGG
This sequence comes from Synergistaceae bacterium OttesenSCG-928-D05, assembly GCA_030266985.1. Classification (GTDB taxonomy): domain Bacteria; phylum Synergistota; class Synergistia; order Synergistales; family Synergistaceae; genus JAJDJB01. The sequence goes on along the minus strand of JAJDJB010000025.1, from coordinate 22,124 downwards.
CAGTTCGTCCATGAATTTTCCGTCCGCGACCATATGTGCGGGCGCATCCATGTGCGTTCCGGTGTGCGTGCTTGTGTGCAGCATGCTTGAACGAAACCCGTCTGCCTCCACCGTCGTTTTGAGTTCGACGGAGGGTTCACGGTCGCCCGGGAAGACGATCATACCGTTTTGGATGGGCCAGCCGAGATCGATAACGCGCATTCTATTCTCCGAGTCCCGTCATGCGGTTGAAGGCGTCGATTTTTTCGTCGATTTTATCCGCCATACGATGGACGCTCTTCCAGTAGTCGGGGTCGTACCACTGTGCGTTCAGCTCTTCGCTCGTTTTGCCCTGCTGTTCGATCCATGTGTAGTATTTCAGGTTGTGGATGCGTTTGCGGCTGTGGTAGTTCAGTTCTTCCACGCCGTCGAGGCCCATGCCGAGCACGTAGCGCTGGTGATCCACAGTTGCTTGCGTCTGGTTGTACGCGCCGCGCTCTTCGCGCATTTCTTCGACGCGCGAGCCGTACATCTCCATGGAGTCCGTGAGTACGGTGACGATGATGTCATGTTCGGTGAGTTCGTAGTATTTTGCCATTTTGATCGCCATCGCGACGTTGGCCGCGCCGGAGATGCCCATGAGCGGGAGCTGGTCGATCATTTCCTGCGAAACGCCGATGGATTTGAGGTATTTTTGTCCATCGGGCTCGTTGCAGAGGCGAATCATCGACATGCAGATGTCGTCGTCGATCGCGAAGACGAGGTCCGTGTTTTTCACGTTGTGGACCCACGGCACGTGTTTGTCGCCGATGCCTTCGATGCGGTGTTCGCCGAAGCCGTTCAGGTAAAGCGTTGGGCATTGCATCGCTTCTCCGACGCCGACTTTGCTGTAGGGGAATACTTCTTTTAGATAGTCGCCGCACGCGGTGGTTCCCGCGGAGCCGGAGGTGACGACGACGCCCGCAAAGCGGTCGCGGCTGCCCATCGCGTCTTTTATGACTTCTTCCATCGCACTGCCCGTGATCGTGTAGTGCCACAGATGGTTGCCCATTTCGTCGAACTGGTTGAATATCACGGCTTCGGGCCGCGTTGCGCGGATGCGCGCCACTTCGTCGTAGATTTCTTTGACGTTACTCTCCGTGCCCGGCGTCGCGATGATTTCCCCTGCCACGGTCCGCAGCCATTCGAAGCGCTCTTTGCTCATGCCTTCGGGCAGGATCGCGATAGATTCGCAGCCAAGCAGCTGCGCGTTATATGCGCCGCCGCGGCAGTAGTTGCCCGTCGAGGGCCAGACGGCTTTTTGCGTCGTAGGGTCGAACTGCCCCGTTACAAGGCGCGGCACGAGACAGCCGAAGCTCGCGCCGACTTTGTGCGCGCCGGTCGGGAACCATTTGCCGCAGAGCGCGATGATGCGGGCTTTCACGCCCGTCAGTTCGCGCGGGAATTCAAGCGCGTTGACTTTTCCGTAAAGGCCGCCGCTCTTTTTCGCCTCGTTCTTCCAGGTGATGCGGAAGAGGTTCGCTGGGTCGACGTCCCAAAGTCCGGTGTTTTTTAGTTTTTCGCGAATTTTTTGCGGCGTGTGTTTTTCCGGATCCTTCATCTGTTTGAAGGTCGGAATCAGCACGTTGCGCGACTTCGCAAGCGCTACGGCGTTTTTTAATTTATCCTCGTGCGTGGTCAGGTCGATCATCGAAAATTTCTCCCTTCTTTTTACTTCCTTCTATTATATATAGTTTTATATCATTTTCGCAAAGGCGTCGATATCCGGCTCGCAGAGGAGCGCTTTTCCGACTGATTTTTTTGCGCTCTCGATATCTTTGAGGCCGTTTCCGGTTACGACGACCGCCACGCGTTCGTCTTTCCCGATTTTTCCCGCCGCCGCCATTTTTTTGAATCCCGCAAATCCCGTAACGCCCGCCGGTTCGCCGAAGACGCCGCTTGCGCGCGCAAGTTCCGGAATTGCTGACAGAATATCTTCGTCCGTTACGGCAACGGCGGTTCCGTCGCTTTTTCGCATCGCACGAAGCGCCTTTGCCCAGTTGCGCGGCGCGCCGACGGAAATGCTGTCGGCAATGGTGTCGGCGGGACCGAAGGCGATGCGTTCCGCGCCGCTTTGTATCGCATCGTAGATTGGTTTTGCGCCCTCTGCCTGAACGCCAATAATCTGCGGCATGCGGTCGATCATGCCGAGCTGCATCAGGTCGGAGAATCCTTTGTAGAGTCCGCTGATGCAGCAGCCGTCGCCGACGGAGATAAATACTTTGTCCGGCACGCTCCATTCGAGCTGTTCCGCGATTTCCATCGCGCAGGTTTTCTTGCCCTCGACCAGATAGGGATTGATCGCGCAGTTGCGGTTGTACCAGCCGAATTTTTCAATCGCCGCGGTCGCCAGATTAAACGCGTCCGCGTAATCGCCTTTCACGAGCACGACGTTCGCGCCGTAGACGAGAAGCTGCGTTACTTTTGCGGCCGGCGCTTTTTCGGGAACGAAAATATAGCTCTTAAGCCCCGCGACCGCCGCAAATCCCGAAAGCGAACTCGCCGCGTTTCCCGTCGATGCGCAGGCGACGACGTGCTGCCCGAAATCGAGCGCTTTCGCGACGCCCACCGCGCTGGCGCGGTCTTTGAGCGACGCGGTGGGATTTCTTCCGTCGTCCTTGATGAAAAGTTCTTTTACGCCGTATGTGTCGGCCAATTTTTCACTTTTATAGAGCGGGCTCCACCCGACCGCAAGCGCGGGGATGTGCGCTTCCTTTTCTACGGGCAGCATGGCGCGATAGCGCCAGAGACTCATATCGCGGTTTTCCGCAAGCGCGGCGCACGAAATGGCGCTCCCCGCCTCCTTCATGTCATAGATGACATCGAGCGTGCCGTCCAATCCGCATACGTCGCAAACGTACCGTTCCGGCTGCGGCTCGAATTCTTTGCCGCATAACACACATTTCAATACATACCTTGTGGTCATAAATATGATCCCCTTTCCTTCAATAATATTGCGCAAATGTAAAATAAGTCTTTATGTCTCCTTATATTTCAACAAAAGTGATTTGAAATGCTATAAAATTATTATGAATAAAGATAACGCCGTATATTTTACTTTTATTACTAAGTTTAATACATAGTCTAGACTATCGTATACAAAATGCGCAGAGGAAGAGGTTATTTAATGGCGAATCAGAACGGTTGCATATCAACGTTCAGCTTCATATAGAGACATGATAGCAGAAAAGAGGTTTCTTTGCGAAGTCGATGAAGTTTTATGCACCGAAGACAAGGAAAGCAGGTGAGTAAGATGACAAACAAGCAGGTGAGCATGAAGGCAAAAAAATGGTGGGTTTTGTTAATCCTACTGGCGTTTATTACAGGGAATCCGGCAACAGGACACCCCGCGTCGCTCGAGCCCGAATATCAGGAAGGCGCGCTGCTCGTACTGGTAGAACGGCCGTCGCTGATGAGAAATGCAAGCAGTACGGTGAACGCGGAGGAGATTGCGTCGTATGTCAATTCGATCCTCTCGTTTCATTGTGACGAGGCATATGTTTCGGAAGTCTTCGGCGCCGAATCCGCGAACCGTGAAAATGTCGTTGCGCTCGTTCGTTCCGAGGCACTGTCCGCGAACGAGCTGATTGAGAAACTGGGAAGCGCGCCCCAGATCCTCGGGTGTGCAAAGAACTATGCGAGCTATCCGCATACGATCGCTGCGAAAAACCCGAACGACCCGCTCTGGGGGGATCTGTGGGGAATTCGGCAGATTTCAGCGCACAATTTGTGGAGCCAGGGAACCGGGAGCGAAGAAGTGATCGTTGCCGTGCTTGACACCGGTATTGTCTACGACCATGAGGACCTGGCGGGAAACATGTTTAATTTGGGTGATACTTTAGGCCGCGAATACGACGGCTTGTGCGGCTTCTGGTTTTTCTATGACAGCGCAAGCGGAAGCAGACGAAGTGTGGCAGTCGGCGGCGGCCCGACGACAGGATTCTCCTGGGAGAATGTTTCGCAACTCGGCGACGTTGACGGACACGGCACGCACGTCGCTGGCACCATCGGAGCGGTTGGGAATAACGGCGTGGGCGTCACAGGAGTCAACTGGAACGTCAAACTGCTAACAATGAACGTCTATTCCCCCGTGTACACAAATGGCACCGTGTCGGGTTTTCCAACGGCTTACGACGCGGATGTAATCCGGGCGATCGATATGATCGTGAATCTGAAAAATAACGGTCTAAATATCCGTGTTGCGAATATGTCGTTTGGCAGCTGGCGGGATATCGTTGATTCGTCAAGAGACCCCTTTGGCAGCAGTATCAAACGGTTGAGTGACGCAGGCGTCATTGTCGTGATGTCTGCGGGAAACGACGGGCAGAACATCGACGCGCCGTCGGGATCGCTGGCCGGGAAACGTTCCTATCCCGGATCATTCAAGTTTGACAACACGATCACAGTAGGAGCTATGCAGCAGATGCAAGGTTCCACAAACTACCGCGCTTACTTCTCGAATTACAGTTCGAGCGGCGCCTGGGTAGATTTGTTTGCGCCTGGTACGAATATCCTCAGCACCGTGCGGAGAGGAGCGTTCGTTGGAAATTCAAACGAGCGCTACGATTCCTCGGGCTACAAAAGGCTGCAGGGGACCTCTATGTCGGCGCCGCATGTGGCGGGCGCCGCTGCGCTCCTCTGTTCGATCTTTCCTGAAAAAGACGCGGGTGAAATCATAGGCATGCTTTACAAAAGCGCCTATGCGGGGATTTGCAAGACAGGCACTTCAAAATACGGAATGCTCGATCCTTTGAACGCATTTCTCAGGGCGTCGACGGTTCCTGTGAAAGCGGTTCTCGCGCCTGTGCAGGGCGATGCCGCGGAAGCAGTCCTGGCGGACGTTGTTACGCCGGATGAGCACGAACAGGTTGTTGGTGTCCTCGGGCACAGCAACTACGAGGTGATGGATAACGGCATAACGCTGAACATGGATATGGTCGATGAAGCAATTCAGGGCTTGACAAACGGAAGCGAGGCAACAAGGAACGTTGCGATGCTGCCGATGTTTGCCGGTGATGTCCAGAAACCGGGCGGCGCGCTTGCGGCGTATGCATTCGATATAGAAGGAAGCTACCTCGGAGATACTTTCTCCAATCTGCGGATCGCTACAGTAGACGCAGGCGGAAACGCGCATCTGATGCGGCGTTCCAGCAATGCGGCCGATTATTCGGACGCCGCGTTCATGGTTATGCAAAATGGACGCATGGCGGGCACCGACGAACAGATTTCTCCGGCGGCAATTTATACGGTTGTGCTTTTTGAAGCGGATAATGCGGCCAGCGACATGGATAAAAACGATAACTCCATGTTAACACAGGCTGTTATCTTCTCAAACCGCGCGGTAACTACGCAGCCGATCGCCCGTATAAGTACGGGGGAAGGCGGCGGCGGTTGTAATGCCTCGCCAGGCATGGCTGTGGCCGGGTTTTTTGCCCTCTGCCTCGTCCTTCGAAAAAGGCCGAAATAATGAATTAGTCTGCTAAAATGGCAGTAAAATTCGAGGTTTTTGCAAGGGCCGATGACTTTTAGTCATCGGCCTCCATTTTTTTGCATGGCCTTAATTTCATATTTTTACTTCACATTCACAATGTTTTTTAAGCCGATTTTTGTGAATACCCCACCAAAACTTAAGGAAAAATTATAGCCGCGTCCCACTCCGTAATTTTAATGAGTGGAGCTGTTGCGCAAAATGCGCAGCTTTTTATGCGTAATTGCGCAAGTAAACTCACTAGATAATTTTACTTATCAAATACTGGTGAAAAACACACATTGATACGAATGAATAGCACTACGTATTACACGTTAGTTATTAATACGCGGGTTTATTAATTATATCGACGATATACTCTCCCTGTGATGAGGCGTTGAGCAAATAAGCGAACAACGCGGAGCACGAACCTAAAGAAGAACAAAAGGGGCAGCGCCCCAAAAAAAATCAAACAGTGCGCGTGGCACTGAAAAAAACAAAAAGGGTGGTAATGAAAATGAAAAAGGCAATTCTGGTAATCGCGGCGATCCTTCTTATTAATGTTAACGCAGTAACGGCACATGCAGATTTCTTCCCGCAGGAAACAGAGTATGCAGAGGGCGAACTTCTTGTTTTGATGGAAGAGACTCCCGCATCATCCCGCAAAAACAGCTTCAGCGGCAACACCGACACAGGCATGGAAATTGAGTTCGAAATCACACCTCTTATGACAGTCGAGAACTCAGACACGGATACGGAATTCACCCAGGCGGTCGTCAGAAACTCTTTTGGCAGCACGGAGACAGGCGACGTGATCGCACTTGTAAAATCGGAAACGGCGACGACGGAAGAACTGATGGAAGCGGTCGAGAAGATGCCGCAGGTTAAAGGTTACGCACGCAACTATGCAAACTATTCACACGCAGCTGGCACCTCGAATCCCAGCGACAGTCTCTGGTCACAGCAGTGGGGCGCGAAATTGATCGGCGCACAGCAGGTTTGGCAGAGCAACACGGGCAGCGAAGAAGTTATCGTAGCAGTTATCGACACAGGCATTATGTATGATCACGAAGACATTAAATCCAATATCTACACGTTCTCTTCCTCTTTCGGCACGGACCTTGCAGGCAAACACGGCTTCTGGTACTACTATGACAACGGCAAAAAAGAAGTTGAAATCGGCGGCGGCCCGACGACTGGATTCTCCTGGAGCAATGCGGACCAGATCGGCGACGTTGACGGACACGGCACACACGTAGCAGGCATCATCGGCGCAACGGCAAATAACGGCGCAGGCGTCGCGGGAATCGCATGGAACAACGTTAAGCTCCTCGCATTCAACGTGTACTCACCTTCTTACACCGGCAGCTCGGTTTCAGGTTTCCCGATCGCTTATGACTCCGACGTTATCAAGGCAATCAACCAGATCATCAAACTGAAAAGTGAGCACAATATGAACATTCGCGTCGCGAACCTTTCCTTCGGCAGCTGGAGGCAGGCAGTCGACCAGACGAAAGATCCCTTTGGCCAGGCAATCAAAAAGCTGAGCGACGCAGGCGTAGTAGTCGTCATGTCGGCAGGCAACGAGAACGAGAACATCGACAGCCCTTCTTCGAAATATACGGGTCAGAAACCTTACCCCGCAGCATATAAATTTGACAACACGATCACGGTCGGCGCAGTCCAGCAGAGCGCAGGCAGCACGAACTACAGAGCAACCTACTCGAACTACAGCTCCACCGGCAACTTCGTAGACGTCTTCGCACCGGGCAGCAACATCGTCAGCACAGTCCGCTACACGCCGGTCGTCGGCGCAACGAGCGAGAGATTCAGCAACACCGGTTACCTTTCGATGAACGGTACGTCCATGGCAGCTCCGATGGTTTCAGGTACGGTCGCACTTATGAGCTCGATCTTCCCCGCGAAGAGCGCGTCGGAAATCAAAGCGCTGGTTATGAGCGGATGCAACGGCAGCATGGCGAAGAGCGGCGTATCCAAATACGGCACCATCTCGGCGCTCTCTTCCTACAGCATCGGCTCCGGTATCGCGACGGAGACCATCGTAGGCACCACCCCGGTCGTCGGCGGCACGACCCCGAATCCTGACAGAACCGGCACGGAAAGCGGCAGCGGCGAAGGCGGCGGTGGCGGCGGATGTTCCGCAACGGGCAGCTTCCTGCTCCTTCTCCCGATCCTTGCGGTTCCTTTCGTAAGCAAAGGCTTGAGAAACAGAAAAGCAGCATAGATCTCCGCACTGGAAAATGACACTCTGGGCGGTAGCGGAAGTTACCGCCCTTACCCAGTACCTAAGGCCACAGGGCGATTCGCTTCGAAACGAGCGGACGCCCTTTGCAGAGAGATCGAAAGGATGAGGATCATGAAAAAATTAATATATACACTGATGATATTCTTGTTCGCTTCTTCCGGCGCTACCGCGCTTTTCGCGCAGGAATCGACATATATAGAGGGCGAAGTGCTCGTGTTGATGCGCGGATCTTCCGTTTCCCGCCTCTCGGTGAACGACGAAGAATCGAACGCGACGATCCAAAGAAGAGCAAATTCCCTGTCAGGCGCATCAACGCCGACAACGGCGGAAGGTTTTGTGAACCTTTCAAAAGGCTCCGGGATGACATTTGCGCTGCTGCGCTCCGAGACGGAAACGACTGATGAAATGATTACTCGTCTCAAGGACAACCCGGAAGTGCAGGCAGTATCGCGGAACTATGTACGCCACTCCCTGGAGACGACGCCGAACGACCCGCTTTTTGAAAGCACGCAGCTGCACATGAAAAGTATCGGCGCGCCCGAGGTCTGGAGCGCGGGGACAGGATCGAACGAAGTTGTCGTGGGGATTATTGACTCCGGCATCCTGTACGACCACCCCGACCTGAAGTCCAACATCTACACGTTCAACCGTTATTTCTGGCCTACGCCGCAGGATAACGTGCACGGGGTCTGGTACTCCCAGAACATCGACGGAGGATTTTCCGTAATCGGCGTGGAAGACGCCACGGGAAACAACCTGAACAACGCGCGGAATATAGGCGACGTGAACGGCCACGGAACGCATATCGCCGGAATCATCGGCGCGGTTGGTAACAATAAAACCGGCGTGGCCGGGGTGAACTGGCAGGTCAAACTGCTTCCCGTCAACGTGTTCTCGTTTACGGACGGCACGAAGGGATTTGCGCACGCGACGGACGAAGAGATCATCAAAGGACTCGACTTTCTCGTGGAAGCAAAGGCGCAGGGGATTAACCTGCGGGTCGTGAACCTTTCGCTCGGCGGCTGGAATGCTCCCGTCGACCAGGGAAACGATGCGCTTGGCCTCGCGATCAAGCGCCTGAGCGACGCAGATGTGATCGTGACAATCGCGGCAGGGAACGAATATCAGGATATCGATTCGCCGACGGGAAATTATGCAGGGAAGAAACCCTATCCCGCGTCTTATAAATACGAAAATACGATCACGGTTGGCGCACTTGAGCCATCCCTGCGCGGATATGACCAGAAGGCGCGTTACACGAATTACAGTAGTTCCGGAAGATGGGTGGACGTCTTCGCGCCCGGCAGCGACATCATGAGCACAGTACGCTTTACGCACCTGATGACATCGAGCCTGGCACACGAATTTCACGATCCGTCCGGATACATGACGCTGAGCGGCACGTCTATGGCCGCGCCGATAGTAGCGGGATCCGCAGCACTCCTGTGCGGACTCTACCCGGAGAAGAGCGCGAACGAAATAAAATCGATGCTTTTGTACGGCGCGAACAAAGAGATCGCAGGAACGCTTTCCCGCTACGGCGCGCTGTCACTGCCGGGGGCAAATGCACAGAAAGAGGCAATCGTCGCCTGTCCCGCACCGAAAGTGTTCGAAGTAGCGAGCGGCGTTTTCAAAGCAACGGGTGCAGCGCTTGAAGTCGTAAACGCTCCCTGTAACGAGACACAGTCTCTGACAACAAAGGCTGTCGTGGGCGAAGCGGCACAGGTGATAGATTATTCCGTCATGACGTCCGTTATCGCTTCGCTGCTGGAGCCGCAGCACATTTTCTACACGCCGAAGGCGCTCCCGATTTTCCGGGTCAGCGGAGAGAGTATGCAGGGCAAAGTGTATGCGATCCAGTTTGAAGTGGAAGGCGCTGCGCTCGGACGCACAATCGGAGAGGTCCGGGTTGCGAAAGTTACGGACCGAGAGAGTGGGAAGCTATTCACCTTTACGAACCTTCCCGCGGAATATCAAAACGGACGTTTCACCCTGCTGGATATGAACGGCGGGCGCCTCACGGGCGAAAGCCTGGACGCGGCGAAAAAATACAAGCTCGTACTCTTTGTTTCGGACAACGGCGGATTTGACATCGCCGGCGAAGCGGACGCAATCGTTAACGCGGCGATAGCCTACTCCGTACAGAGAGGTTCCGAATCCATCTCCGCAACCGCGCAGCAGCCGGAAACAAGCGGCGGCAGCGAGGGGAGCGGCGGTGGCGGGGGCGGCGGCGGATGTGCCGCACTCGAAGGTACAGTGCTCGTTTTCCTGTTGACGGGGATTTCCCTGATACAGAAGCGATATAAAAGGTAAACCCACGCATTTACCACCCAAGAATGAAGGCGATGTAGAGGTGCATCGCCTTTATTCGTTGTTTTATGTAAAAAATTTGCAACAATTTTCTTCGCACGATATAATGAACACATTAGAGTATTTTGAGATGCGGACAGGGGCATGATATTGTGAAAAGGATTCCTTCTATTTTATTAGCACTTTTATTTACTATTTTTCTGCCGATCGCGTCGAACGCGGTGCAGTCTGACTATGTCGAGGGCGAAGTTCTTGTCCTTATGAAGGGCTCGTCCGTTTCGCGTCTTGATACAGGCGGGGAAGCGCGTGAAGTAATCCGTCGCCGGACGCTTTCGCTTGCGGAAGACACATCCGCTGCCGACGCGGAGGCTTTTGTCAGCCTTTCGACCGGATCAGGCAAGACGTTTGCACGGCTGCGCTCCAAAAACGAGACTACCGAAGCGATGATTGAACGCCTGAAAAAAAACCCGGATGTTCTGGGCGTCGGAAGAAATTATAAAAGATACGCGCTGGAGGATGTCTCCGTCACGCCCAATGACACTTCCTACAGTTTACAATATGCGCTTCCCGACATCGGTGCGCCGCAGGTGTGGCGCCACGGCACGGGCTCTTCAGAAGTCGTTGTCGGCATCATCGACACGGGACTGATTTACGACCACCCCGATTTGAAAGACAACGTCTATACATTTGCCCCGTCCTTCTGGGAAGAGGGATGGAGCGGCGTGCACGGCGTCTGGTATTCGAAGGACTTTGTGGACGATGCGGGGAATAAAGTCAGCGGCACTATCATCGGCGGGAGTGCCAAAACAACGAACAATTGGCAGAACGACCCGGCAAGCGTCGGTGACGTACTCGGCCACGGCTCACACGTGGCGGGGATCATCGGTGCGGTCGGCAATAACAACGTCGGTGTCGCAGGCGTCAACTGGAAGGTCAAACTACTGCCGGTCAACGTCTTCTCGTATACGAGTTCCACAAAAGGATTTGCACACGCGACGGACGAGGACATCATGAACGCGATGGACTTTCTGCTTGAAGTGAAAAATTCGGGCATAAACTTGCGCGTTGTGAATATGTCGATCGGCGGCTGGAGCGCTCGCGTCGATCAGAATACCGATCCCATGGCGCAATCGCTGAAAGGCCTGAGCGACGCTGGTATCGTCGTCGTGATTGCGGCCGGAAACGAAAAGCAAAATATCGATTCGCCGTCCGCCTCTTATTCCGGCAAATTGCCTTACCCGGCAGCCTACAAATTTAAAAACACGATCACGGTCGGCGCGCTTGAGCGCCCGGTGGCCGCATACACGAAAAAAGCGGATTACTCGAACTACAGCAGCTCCGGAAAGTGGGTCGATATTTTCGCGCCGGGCAGCGATATTTACAGCACAGTGCGCTCTTCGGCGCTCGTAGCGACCGCCGCCTCGCAGGAAATCTTCGATGCCTCCGGCTATAAATCCATAAAGGGCACATCGATGGCGTCGCCGATGGTCGCGGGTTCCGCCGCGCTTCTCTGTTCGCTCTATCCCGAAAAAGACGCGACGGAAATCAAGTCGATGCTGTTGGCGGGCGCAAACGGCAGCATCGCGAAGAGCGGCTATTCGAAGTACGGCGCCCTCTGCCTGCCCGATGCGTATGCCTATAAAACGCTGGTCTCCCAGGATGCCGCATTGCCGTCGCTCTATACGGTTCAAGGCGCAATTCTCGACGACCCGCAAACAGCCGAACTGGAAATTTTGGAAAACGCTGCCAACATTCCCGTCGCGGCGCTGCGAAACCAGGTCGAAGCGACGGAGGACGGGCTGATTTTGAAATATAACGTGATTTCAAGCGTCATCGGCTCTTTGCTGGAAAAAGACCAGCTCTTTTACACCCCGAGCGCACTGCCCATGTTTAAGATTACCGACGTCGATATGGCGGGTAAACTCTATGCGGTCGAATTTTTTGTCGAAGGAAAACGCCTGGGTTCTTCGCTAGCGAATCTGCGCGTGACGAAAGTTTCGAGTACGACAAACGGACGGACCTTTACATGGGCCGGTTCCGGCGCGGAGTTTACGAACGGCACATACACGATTATGGACCAGGAAGGAAATATTCTGGCCAGCAACGCGATTGACGCCTCCGCCACGTACAGACTTGTGGTCTTCTTAACGGATAACGGCGGGTACGATCTGGACAGTAAATCGAACGCGATTGTCGATCCGGTGATCCTCTACACCGTTCAGGAAAACAAGCAATCATCCTCGACGATCCAGCCCACAAATCCGACTCCGACCCCGACTCCGACCCCGACCCCGAATCCGGGTACGACAGACGGTGGCGGCGGCGGGGGATGCGCGTCCGTACCCGGAATCTACGTACTGCTTCTTTTGGTTCCGCTCCTGATTTTCCTGGAAAAGAGAAAAGCGGAATAAAAATAACAAAAGCTGCCGCGTAAATCGGCAGCTTTTTTGAAACCGGCAGCTGGGAAACAGCTTTCATAAACGCTCAATATCCAAGGCGGTGCTTTACATGATTTATCTTGTTCGAAGCGGACCCGAAAAACTGGTCATCGCGTTTGGAAAAGGTTTTTTTGAAGAAGCGGAACGCACCATCCTCAAATGGGGCGAATACGCGGGAAACGACCCGGAAGAAGTTTCGACCTTCGCGGGAGAATACTGCCGCGTGCTGATTGCGATCGTTCCCGACGAAGAAACGGGCGAAGAACGTTTGCGTATTTATGTTTCCAACAAATCGCACGTCACGCTTTTCTGCCAGCTGCTCAACGGCGACGCAGTTTCCTCGATTCTGCACTGTTGGCGCGAACCCGGCTATATTATGATGCGCCTGATCGGCGACGCGGAGGCCGCCATCGCGAAAATAAAAGAAGACCTGAACGCGACGTACGTCAACAAAAAGCCTTTCTTCCGCCGCACATTGCCCGAAGACTCCACCGTCGTCTACTTCACAGCCGAACCGCTTAACAAAATCGTTCCGGACGAAGCGATGTACGACACCGCCCTGCTTGTTGAAGGACACACCAAAGAGCAGATCATGTCTATCCTGCGTCTGCGTTCGGGCGAATACCTGAGCGACTCAATGGGGACGCCCGACTGGAACGGCATGGAAATACAGATCGGCGACAAAGAAAAACGCTTTGCCACGCACCGAAGACGTATTCACGTCGCGGTGCAGGGGCTTCAGATCGGGACGATCGTCGAAGAGGGCTGGAAGCGCGAATACACGCTGATGGGCAAGGTGGTCAAAGTTTATGTGCTGCGCCTTTTCACACCGCTTGACGCGGAAGAAGTCAAAGGATTCCTTTCGGGACTTGAATACGACGCAAACGGCGAACGCGTTGCCGACCTCGACCTCTTTGTGAACGGAGAAAAAATAAGCTGGAAAGATAAACTTACAAAAGAAGGTCTCTCCAAAAAAGAACTGGGGCTGGAAGCGCGCGAAAACATGCTCGCGCATCTGGACCCCTTTTCCGCCCGGCAGATGCGGGATCTCGACGACGAACTAAAAAACGAGGCAATTTCAGCGGGATAGCTTTCGTAACCGCCGGCGGACGTGCCATTCGTGATATAACATGAAGAGCGAGGCTCCAAAGACGTATTGGTACTACGTCGATGAAGCCTCGCTCGAATGTTACGACGTGAAAGGCGCGTATAGCGCTCGCTTTTAGAAGCCTTCCTGGGCGTTGCGAGCAATAATCTCCTCTTGCTGGTAGTTGTCCAGGTCTACAAAGTAGTCGCTGTAGCCTGCGACCCTGACGAGCAGTCCCTTGTACTGTTCGGGATTTTTCTGCGCGTCACGCAGCGTCTCTTCGTCCACCACGTTGAACTGGATATGGTGGCCGCCGAGTTTGAAGTAGGAGCGGATCAGATTCTTCACGCCCTCGATGCCTTCGTCGCCCGCGAGTACGGAGGGGAGGAAACGCTGGTTCAGAAGAGTGCCGCCCGATTTGACCTGATCCATCTTCGCAAGCGATTTGACGACGGCTGTCGGGCCGTTTCTGTCCGCGCCGTGGCTCGGCGAGGTGCCGTCCGACTCCGGCATGCCTGAGAAACGTCCGTTTGCCGTCGCGGCGAGCTTCTGACCGAAATAGTTGTGGCACGTCGTGCTGAGCATGTTCAGGTGATACGTCGGGCCGAGGATGCTGCAGCGTCCTTCGATGTTCTCGAACAGGCTGCCGTATACGCGCTTCATGATATTGTCCGCGTAGTCGTCGTCGTTGCCGAAGAACGGCGTTTTGTTCCAGAGCGTGAGGCGCATTGCCTCCTGGCCTTCCCAGTTCTTCTCAAGCGCGCCGATGAGCTGTTCGAGCGTGTATGTCCCGTCGTCAAAGACGTGCTTTTTAATCGCGGACAGGCTGTCGGTAACTGTGCCGATGCCGCAGCACTGGATGTAGTCTGTGTTATAGCGCGGGCCGCCGTTGTAGTAGTCCTTGCCGTTCTGGATGCAGTCGCGGATGACGACGGAGAGGAACGGCGCCGCCATTTCGCGCGCGTACTGATAACGCAGGTAGTTGTCTACTTTGATTTTCGTCGTTACCGCGTATTCCATCTGTTTTTCGAACGCCGCGTAGAGGTCGTCAAAGGACTTGAAGGTGCTCGGGTCGCCCGTCTTGATGCTGACCTGCTTGCCCGTGAGCATGTCGACGCCGTTCGTCAGCGCGTATTCGAGGAGCTTCGGCGTATTCAGGTAGCCGTGCAGCAGATAGGCTTCTTTGCCAGCGCAGCCTGTTTCAATGCAGCCGCTGGTGCCGCCTTCGCGCGCGTCTTCAAGCGTTTTGCCTACGCGCATCTGTTCCTGAATGACCATGTCCGCGTTGAAGACGGAGGGGTAGCCCATGCCGTTGCGGAATACTTTTGCCGCCGCGCGGATGACTTTGTCCGGCGTGCGCTCGCTGACCTGGATATTGCCCTGCGGCTGGAGCAGGCGCAGCTCATCGAAGATCTCAAGACAGATATAGGTTACTTCGCTCGAGCCGTCGGAGCCGTCGCGTTTGAGGCCCGCGAGGTTGATGTTCGTGAAATCGTTGTAGGTGCCGCTTTCCGCAGCCGTTACGCCGACTTTCGGCGGCGCGGGCGTATTGTTGACCTTGATCCAGAGGCAGGAGAGAAGTTCTTTCGCCTTATCGTGGTCCAGCGTCCCTGCCGCCACGCCCTTTTCATAGAAAGGCGTAAGATGCTGGTCGAGGTGGCCGGGGCTCATCGCGTCCCATCCGTTGAGTTCCGTGATCGTACCCAGGTGGACGAACCAGTACATCTGGACCGCTTCCCAGAAATCACGCGGCGCGTGCGCCGGAACCCAGCGGCAGACGTCCGCGATTTTCAGCAGTTCGGCCTTGCGCGTCGGGTCGCTCTCTTCCGCCGCCATTTTTTCGGCGAGGTCCGCGTGGCGTTCCGCAAAAATAATCACCGCGTCGCAGGCGATGTCCATGCCCTGGAGCTGTTCGTCTTTCGCCGTCGCCTCGGGGTCGTGCAGGAAGTCGAGTTTTGCGCGCGTTTCCGCTATATCTTTTTTGAGGTCGAGCATTCCCTTTTCGTAAACCAGCCCGTCAAGCGCCGTATGTCCAAGCGCGCGCTGTTCTCCGAACTCGGTGTAGGTGCCTGCTTCGTAAAGCAGCGTCCAGTCCTCCGGCATGCGCTCGAACAGACGGTCGCGCATGCAGCGTCCGCGCCAGTAGGGGATGACCTTTTCTTCGTATGTGTCGATGTCTTTCGGGTTTACCGAGTAATTCTGCTGCTGACGAACGTTCAGGATCTCCAGGTCCTGTCGCGAGTGGCAGGTAAGCTCCGGGAACGTGGATACCGCTTTGGGGCTCGGGCCGCGTTCGCCGACGATCAGCTCGTCTTTGCCGATGTAGATCGTTTTTTTCTCGCAAAGATTTTTGAAGTTTGCCGCGCGCAGTACGGGCATCGGCACCTTGCCCTCGTGCTCTTTGTAGAATTCCGTCTCCAGTACCGCACGCTCGACGCTGATGCTCGGGTGCATATCGAAACTTTCGTCACGCAGTCGCTGTATTCTTTCGTTCATAACTAAAACCCTCCTTACTTTTTTCTTGCGCATAAGCGCGCCAATAATCGCTGTATTTTTATGGCCTGCCGCCGCCGGCAGGTTCTATCCGCCAATGTGCGTTTTAAGTCCGTAGCTCTCGATGATTTTTGCCGCGTGCCGGAGCTGGTGTTCCGTTGGCGGCAGAAGGTCCGGCAGCTTATATTCCATGTCCCAGCGCTCGTGCTTGCCTCTTGCCACCGCGTGATAGGGAAGAATGTTGACCGCGGTGATCCCGTTTAGGCGCGAGACGAATTTTCCCAGCGCGTGGACGTTTTCATCGTCTGTGTTGAGGCCGGGCATAAAGGGAAAGCGAATGTTAATCAACGCTCCCGCGTCTGCGATCAGGGCCAGGTTCTCAAGGATGATGGCGTTGTCCACGCCGGTATAAAGTTTATGCGCCGCCGGGTCCATATGTTTCAAGTCGTACAGAAAAAGGTCGGTTACTTTTACGGCGTCCAGTATGACCTGTGCCGACACAAAACCGCTTGTGTCGACCGCGC
Source organism: Synergistaceae bacterium OttesenSCG-928-D05 (assembly GCA_030266985.1). Classification (GTDB taxonomy): domain Bacteria; phylum Synergistota; class Synergistia; order Synergistales; family Synergistaceae; genus JAJDJB01. Next base: position 5,521 of record JAJDJB010000025.1, on the reverse strand, counting down.
GGTGGTAGCCTTCCTGCCCGCACATGTCCAGCGCCTCAAGAACGAATCCCGGTTGCATGAGCGGCTCGCCGCCCGAGAACGTCACGCCGCCGCCGTCGCGGAAAAAAATCTCGTCGCGCCGCAGCTCTTCCATAAGTTCGTCGACAGTCATTTCTCTGCCGCAGAGTTCGTGCGCGACCGGCGGGCATATGCTCTCGCATGCGCCGCAACCCGTGCAAAGCGCGCGGTCGATGTGCGGCATTCCGTCGCGCAGCGCGATCGCATTGACCGGGCACACGCTCAGGCATGCGCCGCAGCCGATGCACTTTTCCGGGCGGAACAAGACGTCGGGCGACATCTTCTGGCTTTCCGGATTGTGGCACCACCAGCAGGTGAGCGGGCAGCCCTTCATGTGTACCGCCGTACGCACGCCGGGTCCGTCGTGGATCGAGTATTTTTTAATGTCAAAAACGATCCCGGTCAGCTTCAATCCGTATCCTCCCTTGAAATGTCGAGCTCCGCGTGGTTTGCGAAATAGTACTTCCGAATGAAGCGTTCCTGCACGGAGAACGACCAGTGCACGTCGCGCATGTAGTCCGCAGCCGCGTTGAAATCCGGCTTGCGCAGGAGCGAAATCAGCTCTTTATGCTCCTCGAGCGAGTGCAGTTCCCATTCTTTGACGAACGCCTTGTTGCGCGGGAAATCATAAAGCCGTTCTTTGTGTATCTTTATATAATGAAGCATCTCCGAGTTGTCCGACATATCCAGATAGACGTTGTGGAATTTGAGGTTTGCGTCGTAAAACGCGGAAAAATTATCGCGGTCGAGCGCCTTGCGCATCTGCTCGTTGTATTTCTCCATCAGGTCCGCGTCTTCGCCGCGGAAACGCAGCGCGATGTGTACGATCACGGCGGACTCAAGCGCGCCCAGAATTTCATAGATGCTTTTTATTTTTTCGAGTGTGAGTAAATTGACGATGACGCCGCGTCGGGGGAAGATCGTAACGAAACCTTCGGATTCAAGCTGGAAAAGCGCGTCGCGCAGCGGCGTCCTGCTCATGCCGAGTTCTTTGCTGATTTCGTTCAGGTTCAAAAACGCGCCCGGACGCAGGCGACCTTCGTTCATTTGATCGCGGAGGTAGTCGTAGACCTGTTCTCTTAGAGATTTTAAAGTCGCGTGCTGCCCGTTTGGCATCATTTTTCCTCCTATATTGGGAGTATTTAAATTGTATCACAGATATATCAGATTGCAAGAGTTTCTTTTATGCTGTTCCATGCGGTAAATATATGTTTTGAACGGTCATATTCAGTGTTTATAGCCTGTTGCGAGCTTCTTGCTTTATCAGAAAATATTTTTAATATCGCAAGGCTAAAATATCACAAGAATTTTCAAACAATTTAATTGACGATGAAATATTTCAAGAACTTCAAGGTTTCCCCTGCCACAAAAAAGCGTTATACTTTTGAACTATATTAGCAGATAATTTTTCACACTCATAGGAGGAGATGTGGAATGAAACTCAAGGAATTTCAATTGGAACGACTTTTTGCCCGTTACCGTCAGCGCGCGAAGTATATGCTGAGCCAGTCGTCCTGCGAAAGCGTAACGATGCAGGAGATCGTGGACATGGCGGACAAAGAGTGCAAGAGCCTCTGGAACAACATGCGCCTCGGTTATACGGACCCCAAAGGCTGCATCCTGCTGCGCGAAGCGGTTACGGACCGTTACCAGTCGATTCGTCCAAATGATATTTTGGAGCTCGTGCCGGAAGAAGGTATTTTTATCTTCATGAACACGCTGCTCGACCCCGGCGACGAAGTGATTGTCATGCAGCCCTGCCTGCCTTCGCTTTACGAACTGCCGCGCGCGTTGGGGTGCAAGGTGATTCGCTGGCCGCTCGAGATTACGAGCTGGGGCTGGCGTCTTGACCTCAATTTCCTTGCGGAAAATATTTCCCCGAAAACGAAGCTGCTTGTCATGAATATTCCGAACAACCCGACCGGCTACATTCCGGTCCGCACGGAAATGGACCGCATTTTGAACATGGCGGACAGGATGGGGACGTATGTTTTCTGCGAAGAGACGTACCGCGGGATGGAGCATGACCCCGCCGCGGCGTTGCCGTCGCTTGCGGACCTCTATTCGCGTGCGACGATCGTCGGCGGGCTTAATAAGTACGGTCTGCCCGGCACGCGCATGGGCTGGCTCGTGACGCGCAACCGGCAGGTTTTGGCGGAGTGCGCGGCATATAAGGATTACACGACCCTGTGCAACAACGGACCGGGCGAGATTCTGGCCACGATCGCGATGCGCAACGCGTCGGAGCTGCTGAAGCGCAACCATGAGATCGTCCTCGAAAATCTCAAGATCGCAGAGGTCTTTTTCAAAAAGCACAAGGCGATGTTCCAGTGGATTCAGCCGAACGGCGGCAGTACGGCCTTCCCGAAACTGCTCCCGCCGCATGACGTGATGGACATGACGGAACGCGCGATGAACGACAAAGACCTGCTCATCATTCCGGATCGTGTTTTTGATTTGAGCAACAATCACTTCCGCGTCGGACTTGGACGTAAGGATTTTGGCAAGGCGTTGGCGATTTTCAAGGATCTTGTCGAGGAAATGGAAAAAGCGTAGTCCTAACGCGCAATTAACTCAGAAACATTTGAGAGGGGGCCTCGGCGTAGTACCCAATACGCCCGCGGCCCCCTCTCTTCATGTTTCGTCGTTTCTTGCACGTTACGACAGCGCTTTTAGGTTGCAGCTTTGCCGCGTTTTCACCGTAATTTAGTTTACGGGGCAAGTTGGTTTGTCTAAGAAAAAAGCGATGTCAATCAGGTTGAGTTCTTGCGTTTTATGTTTTGCGAATTTATGAATTGTTATCAATCGCTTCAACGACTTTTCTGATCTGCTCGGGGATGTCGATGAACTGCGGACAGAACGGAACGCATTTTCTGCACGCGACGCAGCGGTGCGCGTTGTGCGCTTCGCCGAGCACCCGGTAGTTGATGCCGAAGGCGATTTTATTTTGTGTGACGCAGTATTGATTGTAGACCGCGAAAACCTTCGGGATATCCACGCCGAATGGGCAGTCCATACAGTAGCGGCAGCCCGTGCAGGGTACGGCGCCGGATTTGTTGTAGGCCACGAGCGCGTCCTGCAGGATGCTCATTTTTTCGGGAGAAAGCGGTGCGAGCGGCGAGAACGTTTTAACGTTGTCTTCGACCTGTTCGAGCGTCGACATGCCGCTCAGGACCGTCAGCACGTTTGGCAGTTGTCCGGCAAAGCGCATGCCCCATGAAGCGGGGGTGCTGCCCGGTTCTGCGTTCGAGAGAGTGTTCCGTGCATCTTCCGAGAGCGTTGCCAGCGTGCCGCCGCGCACCGGTTCCATGACGACGATTGGCATATCCCGCTTTGCGAGCAGGTCGTATTGCCCGCGCGCGTCCTGCAAGTCCCAGTCCATGTAGTTGAGCTGTATCTGCGCGAAATCCCATTCGTGCATATCGAGAACCTGCTCCAACAGGTGCGGTTCGTCGTGGAAGGAAAAACCGAGGTTCGTGATTCGGCCTTGGCGCTGCTCAAATTTTAGATAGTCGTAGAGTTTCAGGTTTTCGCTGATTTTAATTCGGTCCCTGTTCAGCCCGTGCGCGAGATAAAAGTCAAAATGGTCGACGCGGCAGCGTTTCAACTGTTCTTCGAAGATGCGCTTCGCGTCGTCGATCGAATTCAGCAGCCATGACGGCATTTTGGTCGCGAGGTTAAAGGTTTCGCGCGGGTATTGCTGCATAACTTCGCCCAGGAAGGGCTCCGAGAGTTGTTCGTGGTACACGTAGGCCGTGTCGAAATAATTTACGCCGCTCTTGTAGGCGCAATCGATCATCTCCGCGGCTTTTTCGTAGTCGATATCCTGCTTCTCCGGATCGACGCGCGGCAGGCGCATACAGCCGAACCCCAAAAGTGAAATTTCTTCGCCTGTTTTTTTGAACGCTCTTTTCTCCATCTCGTTTCTCCTCCTCGGTATCAATGCGCGATAATCGCCGGGATTCCCTGTGTAAATGAAAGCTGCGGCACGACCGCCGTCATATCAATTTCCGTGCAGAAAAAGATGTCATTTGTAAAGCCGAGCCCCTGTAAAATTCGCCCGTGCTCGGACTCCATCGCAATTGCGGTCAGGTCCGGGCCCAGCGATTGCCAAAGCGACATGGCCGCGATCGCGCCGTCGGTGAGCTCCATTTCGGAAGCACCGTTTTTCGGCGCGAGCGCGAGTAATTTTTCAACCAGCATTCCGGCGCAGACGACGTCCTCCATCGAGAATTCGCCGTTTCTGCCCGCCGCCAGTATCCCGATCTCCGTGCCGGAACAAATTGCGTCCCAGCAGACGGCTTCCGCGTTTCGCGCGCAGACGATCCGTACTTCCGCGCAGTTTTCCGCGGCACGCAGAATCGCGCTCGTTCCGTTAGACGTCGTTATGACCGCCTGCTGCGGGGCGCCGTTTTGCTGTAGCTCAAGCGGCGAGTTGCCGAAATCAAATCCCTTTGGCTTCATTCCGCCGCGCTCGCCCATCAGTTTCCATTCGTTCCCGAGCGTTTCCTGAAGCTCGAACGCTTCGTCCGTCTCCGTCACGGGCAGAAGGATGCTGCCGCCGCAATCGAAGAACGTCGTAATCTGTGTAGAGGCGCGAAGTAAATCTATCACCAGCCTGCAGTTGTGTTTCTTTAAATTTTCCGACGGCAGGAGGGCGACGTCGAACGTGTATTTCAATGCGCAATACCTCCCAGGCATTTTACTCTGCTTAGATGGTAAAATTATACGGTAATCTTTATTTTAAGCAAATTCATAAGGAGGTTCTCATTCAGAATGAAAGTGCTGATTGCAGTGGACTTCAGTCCCATCGGACGAGAGGTGGCGCACGCAGGTTATCAGATCGCGCAAAGGTTGGGTATGAATCCCACGTTTTTCCATTGCGCGCCGCTGACGTCGCGATTCTTTGAGGGATATGACATCAAAGCGTTCGTTTCGCCGACAAGCAGAATCGAGACGGACAATTTAAAACAGGTCGCGACCCAGAAACTCAACAAGGTGATGGAAGACGTCCTCTCCGAAAAAGGCATAACGGCAGGGCTCAAGATCGACGAACATGTGACGGTCGGCGATGCCGGCGAGGAAATCGTCGAATATGCGAAGAAAAACAAATTCGACCTGATCGTCATCGGTTATAAGAGCTACAGCACGATTGAGCGCATACTTGTCGGCAGCACCGCGAGCAAAGTCGCGCGTTACGCGCCGTGCTCCGTTCTCATTTATCGCCCCGAAGACTAAGCTGATAACCGTCTATTTGCACCATTGACTTAGAAACATTCGAAAGAGGTCCCCAACGCAGTAACCCATGCGCCACGGGCCTCTTTCTTCATGTGTCGTCGTCACTGGCACAACTAGACTGCAATCAAATCTAAGCTGGGAGAAGAAAGCGCTGCGAAAATTCACACGAACGTTTGAATTTTAAATTTCGCGAAACATAAAAATCCGCTGCGAAAAGCAAAAATAT
>JAJDJB010000024.1 GCA_030266985.1 Synergistaceae bacterium OttesenSCG-928-D05 | reverse complement strand
CGATATAACATCCACATCAAAAGAGACCCGGAATTCCGACCGGATCTCAAAAGATAAGTGTCGAAATTATACATTATGAGGACCTCAATTGCAACACTTCATGTAAAAATTAGGAAGCGCCATATTTAGGGAGTCAACAAAAAAGAATTGTCTGTATATTCAAAATACATTAATAAAAATTTAGAATGGCAAAGAGTACGTAAAAAAAAAAGGCGCAAATGCTTTTTGTCTATTGCAATTCCATGTGCAATGTCTTAAAATATTTATATAATTAGAAATCTTATTTTAAACATATCGACAAAGAGGTGCCCGTGGATGAAAATATTTGTTATTAACCCCGGCTCCACCAGCACGAAGGCGGCGCTTTTCGAGTCCGGCAGAGAATTATGGAAGGAAAGCATCAGTCACCCGATCGAAATCATTTCCACATATAAGAATATTGCCGCGCAATTGGATTTTCGTTACGAGGTCCTGCTGTCAATTCTTGCGAAACACGACACGGCGCTTTCTGAAATAGATGCTTTTGCGGGCAGGGGAGGTTTACTTCACCCGCTTGAAAGCGGTACATGGATTGTAAACGAAGAAATGGTAGACGACCTGCTATCTGCACGTTATGGTTCTCACGCAAGTAACCTTGGCGGCCCAATCGCAGAGCGACTTGCTAAGGAGGCGGGCGGAAAGCCTGCGTATATTGTGGACCCCGTCGTTGTGGACGAGCGTATTCCGGAAGCAAAGGTCAGCGGCATGCCCGAAGCACCTTTTCTTTCTATTTTTCACGCGCTCAACCAACGCGCCGTTGCACACCGGATTGCGAAACAGATGGGAAAAAATATCGAAGAATGTCGGTTCATCGTGGCGCACTTGGGTGGCGGCGTCAGTATCGGCGCGCATGAGAAAGGACGAATCATAGACGTCAATCAGGCGCTCGGCGGTTTTGGGCCAATGTCGCCCGAGCGTGCCGGAACGATCCCCGGGCAGGGGGTGGTGGATTTATGTTTTTCAGGTTTATATACAAAGGAAGAGATTCAAAAAAAGGTGAATGGACTTGGGGGCGTTGCAGCGCACCTCGGCACGACGGATTTCAGAGAAGTCTTGAGCCGCGTTGATAGCGGAGAGGAAAAAGCGATCCTTGTTTTCAATGCGCTCTGTCATCAGATTGCAAAAGAAATCGGTGCTGCGGCAACTGTTCTGCAAGGCAATGTGGACGCAATAATCCTGACGGGCGGGCTCGCGTACAGCGATTTGCTTTGTAGCGGTATCAAACGCCGCGTCGACTGGATCGCATCCGTTATAACTGTGCCCGGAGAGGATGAACTCCTGGCGCTCGCCGAAGGCGTGGCGCGCGTTATGAAAGGTGAAGAGAACGCAAAAATTTATCGCAAAATCATGCTGGAATAAGAAACGAAAGGCTGGTGTCTCGAATGCCAAAGGGAAGGGTAGAAATCGCAGAAGAATTTTGCAAAAGCTGCTTGCTTTGTGTTGACGTCTGTCCAAAAAAAGTTTTGGCGATATCAGACAAGATCAACGCAAAGGGGTATCGTGTCGTACATCAGGCAACGGATGATTGTATCGGATGCGGTATGTGCGCAGTGCGTTGCCCCGATGCAGTTCTAGAAGTTTATCGGGAAGATTGAGGGAGGTACCCACATGGAAAAAACACTCATGAAAGGAACGGAAGCGATTGCGGAAGCCGCTGTGCAGGCGGGATGCAAATACTTCTTCGGTTACCCGATCACGCCGCAAAACGAGATTCCGGAATATATGTCTAAACGCCTGCCCGAGGTCGGCGGCGTCTATCTTCAGGCAGAAAGCGAGCTTGCCGCATCGAACATGCTGCTTGGCGCAGCTGCTGTCGGCGAGCGCGTTATGACGAGTTCTTCAAGCCCCGGCATTTCATTGATGTCAGAAGCGGTCAGTTATATGGCCGGGCAGGAGCTTCCTGTCGTGATCGTAAATGTTATGCGCGCGGGGCCCGGACTCGGCGGAATTCTTCCCTCTCAGGCGGACTATAATCAGGCAACTTGCGGCATTGGGCACGGCGACTTCAACTTGATCGTGTTGGCGCCCGGTTCCCTGCAAGAAACAGTGAACCTGATGCAAAAAGCCTTCGACCTTGCGGAGAAATATCGGAATCCGGTCCTCGTTATTTGCGACGGTGTCATAGGCCAGATCATGGAAGCCGTCGAAATACCGAATGGAACGGGTGCGCGATACACAAATCCGGTCGAGTGGGCAGCGGGTTATATGGACAAACGCGGCAGCAGCGTAATCGTTCGCAGCCTTTACCTCGACGCGGAAGATCTGGAGGCACACAATAGAAAACTGGAAGCGAAATGGCGCACCATCGTAGAAAACGAAACAATGTGCGAAAAATATAGAACTGAAGATGCGAAGCTTGTGATTTCCGCGTTCGGAACGGTTGCCCGCATCGCCCGCTCGGTGGTCAATAATCTCAGAGAAGAGGGAATGCAGGTAGGGCTTATTCGCCCGATCGTTGTAAGCCCCTTCCCCGTCGCGGATTTTGAATCGCTGTCGCCGACGTGTAAGCACATTTTGGACACGGAGATGAACTGGGGGCAGATGCTTCGCGATGTAAAGGCAGGCGTCCGCTATAACATCCCGGTCAGCTTCTACGGACGTTCAGGCGGTTTCTGCCCAAGCGAGCAGGAAATCGAAGACGAGTGCCGCAGGCTTTATGCGGAGCTCGGGTAGGGGGTGCCGGAAATGACTGAAAAAACCATCTACAAAAGGCCCAAAAGCTGGAAAGGCGTCCATACGCACTATTGTCCCGGCTGTACGCATGGCATCATCCATAAGATGATTTGCCAGGCAATCGATGAGCTGGGTATTCAGGAAAAAACAGTGGGAATCGCGCCGGTTGGTTGCGCCGTATTGATTTATAACTATACCGACGTCGATTTCGTCGAAGCTGCGCACGGGCGCGCACCGGCGATTGCCACAGGAATCAAGCGGGTGCGCCCGGACAGGATCGTCTTTTCCTATCAGGGGGACGGAGACCTTGCCTCGATTGGCATGGCCGAGATCGTGCATGCGGCGAACCGCGGCGAAAATATCACGGTAATTTTTGTGAACAACGCGATCTATGGAATGACAGGCGGACAGATGGCACCTACCACACTGCTGGAGCAAAAAACCACGACTACGCAGTCGGGGCGTGATGCGCACGAAGCGGGTTATCCGATACGGGTGTGCGAGATGCTTGCAACGATGGAAGCGCCCGCTTACATAGAACGCGTTTCAGCGGCAAGCTACAAACATCTGCCCGCTTTGAGAAACGCCATCAAAAAGGCATTTCAGAATCAAGTCGAGGGAAAAGGTTTTTCGCTTGTCGAAGTCCTTTCCACATGCCCAACCAATTGGGGCATGCGGCCGCTCGATGCTGTGAATTGGCTCGACACGCATATGATCCCCTTTTTCCCCTTGGGAAAATTCAAGGATTTTGACGGAGGTGAAGCGTAATGCGGCACTTCACAAGGACAGTTTTTTGCGCGGGATTCGGGGGGCAGGGTGTTATGGTGCTCGGGCAGATGATCGCGTATGCAGGTATGGGCGAAGGCCGCTATGTTACATGGCTGCCGTCCTATGGGCCTGAAATGCGCGGCGGCACCGCAAACTGCGGCGTGGTCGTGAGCGAAGCGGAAGTCGGCTCGCCATTTGTGACGAAGGCCGATGTCGTGATTACGTTTAACCAGCCCTCTCTCGATAAATATGAAAGCATTGTAAAGCCGGGGGGTATTTTGATCTATAACTCCGATATCGCGGAATATACCCCGACGAGAGAGGATATAAAAGTTTTGCCTGTCCCCGCTAGCAGGCTTGCAAACGAGGCGCAGAACGACAAAGCGCTCAACGTTGTGATGCTTGGAGTACTTGTGAACGTTTCCGACGTAATAAAAGAAGAAACCGCAGAAAGAATTATTCGTGAAAAGCTCGGCGCAAAAAAACCCGAGTTGATCGAAAATAATTTAGCTGCGTACGAGAAAGGCAAAAGGATTAACCCAGAATGGAAAACACAATAGCAATTTTGGAAAAACAAGAATATCAACAGATGAGATAGTTTAGAACAAGGGGGACGCCGCGGCGTCTCCTTTGCTTTTTCAGGGCATACGTGATGTTACCCAAAAATAGCTTCCTTTATAATATACATGATAGAGATATTCTTGTAGCAAAAACAAAGGTGAAAAATTCGATTTTTTTGTGAAACCAACGGCGGCGGCTAATTTATCGTGTTTGTGAAGCGAAAGATTTTGGTTAAATAAAATTTGAAAATATAAGTTTCAAATTAAATATCACAGCTAAAAACGAGCAAACTCTTTTTATATTGACGGTAAAATTGAATAAACGCAGCGTGTTTTAAGGTTTGTATATAAAATGAATTTAATGATAATATAAGCCGCCTGCAAAGAGGCGCAAGGAGGGGTGCCGTGCGAACGGATTTTTCAGAATTGGGGCACGTATCGGATATTTGGGAAGAATGGCGATTTGAGCCTTGGAAAAATGGCACTGCTGAAGGACTTTACCGCAGGCTGACGATGATTAAATCTGGTTTTCTCGGAGAGGTGGCCCGCTATTTCGCTGACGATTATATCGTTTGGAAATACCAGGACGGCGATCCGCAGCGGATTTTGAAAACGGCGCAGCCGCAGAGCGATTTGATGGTACAGCGGTATCTTTTTTTACAGGACTCGGGGCAGAGCGTGATGAAGAAATCCTCTTTCCTGCTTGGTTTTCGCGGTTTCATCGAGATTTATCGCTATACGCTTGGCGATGAGGCGTGTGAGGGCATAAAAGACATCGCGTATTTATGTAACACTGCGAAAAGGAGACTCTCGGAAAAAGCTCTTGGCGACACATTATAAAAGAACCGCTGCATGAATCAGCGATTCTAAAATCTTACAGGAGGTGCGGTATTAATGTTTACAGTAATGTTTCTTTGTTCAGCCGTCGCGCTTTTCCTCGGGTATAAGTTCTACGGCAAATTCATGGAAGGTGTTTACGGCATCAACAACGGCAATGCGACCCCGGCAGAACGTCTCAATGATGGAATCGACTACTGTCCCACGCATCCGGCAGTTCTTCTGGGGCATCATTTTTCCTCGATTGCCGGCGCCGGGCCGATCACCGGTCCAATCGTTGCGGCATCTGTTTTCGGATGGCTTCCTACGTTGCTCTGGTGCATCGTAGGTTCTATCTTCCTCGGTGGTCCGCACGACTACGGTGCACTGGTCGCTTCGCTGCGCCACGATGGCCACTCAGTCGGCGTGGTCATTGAGCGCTGGATTGGCCGTGCTGGCCGGACGCTCTTCCTCTGCTTCACAATCCTGACGCTGATTCTCGTTGTTGCGGTCTTCCTCGCACTGACGACCAGCACCTTTGTCGCCGATCCGGTCGTCGCATTTGTAGGATGCCTTTACATTCTGCTCGCTATGATCTCCGGCGTCTTAATCTACCGTTTCAACGCGAACCTCAAAATTGTCACGATCATCATGTTGGCGATCATCGGCTTCTGCGCCGTCAAAGGCGGCGAGTGGCCGACCGTCATGGCATATTTCACGCACAGCGCGGACCAATGGAACGTTTTCCTCTCGCTCTATGTCCTTGCGGCGTCTGTTTTGCCTGTTTGGCTTCTGCTTCAGCCGCGCGACTATCTGGCGTCCTACTTCCTCTATTTTGCGGTAGGCATCGGCGCGATCGGTATGATCCTTGGCAGCTCGATGAACAGCGGCGCGATTCCCATGATGGCGCAGAACGTGAAGTGGTTTGGGCTTTCCAAAGCACACCTCTGGCCAATGCTCTTTGTCATGGTTGCATGCGGTGCAATCTCCGGCTTCCACTCCCTAGTGGGCAGCGGCACCACGTCGAAACAGATCCGGCATGAGCGCGACGCCCTGCCGATTGGCTACGGCTCGATGCTGCTCGAAGGTCTGGTTGCCTGTATTTCGCTTGGCACGTTGATGGTTGCGGGCGGCATCACCGCGGGTGGTCCTACTGGTACGTTTGCGGCCGGTTTCGGTCAGTTCTGTTCGATCCTGGGGATCGACCCCGTCCTCGGAACGCGTCTCGGCGCAATCGCGGTCAACTGCTTCCTGCTCACGTCGATGGATACGGCGTGCCGCCTCGGCCGCTACCAGATTCAGGAAATCACCGGTAACAAGGTGAACAAATATGTAGCAACGCTGCTGATCATCGCTGGTACGCTGGCGCTCGTTTACGTCAAGATGACGGACGCATCGGGCAAGATTATTCCCGCATGGTCGATTATCTGGCCGGTCTTCGGTTCGGCGAACCAGTTGGTCGCCGCGCTGGCGCTGCTCGGCATCTCGGTCTGGATTCGCCGCGGCCTTAAGAAGTCGGCGAACTTCCTGCTCATTCCGTTCTGGTTCATGCTTGCTACCAGCATGACGGCGCTCGTTATCGACATCAAGACGACGCTTGCCAGCGCGAATCCCAATTATGTGCTTTCGACCATTTCTGCGATACTTTTGGTTCTTGCAGCGCTGATGTGCGTTGAAGGACTGAAAGCACTAAACGCCGAAAAGAAGGGCATTTCAATCAACTAGAACATTCGCGTTTCTTTGAGAAAAAAGGCCCCGCGATTTTTGCGGGGCCTTTTTATTGTTCCTTGATATCGCAATTTCATTGAGGATTTAGCGAATAAAATTTGTGATTGCGCGCTCTTCGTCTTCAGGGAGCGGATATTTTTTCTTTCCGTCTTCGACAACCTTCATAAGCCACGCCATTGCCCGCGCGTTTTTCCGCGCGGTCTGCATGCCTTCGGCATCTTGCAATACCTCACCCTTGCCTGTGCCGTATACGATCTCCCAGTACTGAGAGGGAGGAGTGATTGCTTCCGCCAGGTCAAGATAATTTTTCATCTGATTCGCGGTGAGTACGGCGCCGGCACGACGCGTGACCGCTGCAACGGTCGCGACTTTAAATTTGAGAAACTCATTGCTTGAATAAAACAGCCTGTCGAGGAACGATTTCATCGTGCCGGCGATGGCGGAGTAATATGTCGGAGAGGCCAGGATTACGCCATCCGCCCTTTCGATCTTCTCCGAGATCTCGTTGACAGGGTCGTCCTTGAAGACGCACCGGTGCCCATCTTCCCAGCAATAATTACAGGCGATGCAGCCGTGGATTGTCATGCCGCCGATGTGGACGATTTCAACTTCGATATCCTGCGCCTGCAGTTCTTTTGCCATTTCCGCAAGGACTGTCGCAGTGTTGCCGTCTTTTTTCGGACTGCCGTTAATTGCTATTACTTTCATTGAACCCCTTCCCTTCGGGTAAAAATAAAGCGGGAGCTATGCTCCCGCGATTTGCGCGCGTATGTCAATCTGCGTCGGGAATTAAAAATTTGGGGACGCGATGAGCGGGCGTTCCAAAATACACGCCTTCGCTGTCAAGATTTTTCACTGCGGTCGAACCTGGACCCAAAACAACGTTGGAAGCGATGTGCGTATAAGGAATCACGACAGAACCCATACCAATAAAAGCGCCGTCGTCGACGGCGACTCCGTCAGCAACGCAACAGCGCGGCGCGAGGTGGCAATAATTTCCGATGATACAGTCGTGATCGACGACAGCTCCGGTATTAATAATGGTATGATGTCCGATCTTTGCGTCCGCCTGAATGATACAGCCCGGCAGAATGACCGTTCCGCCGCCGATGCGCGTAGAACTGTGCACGACGCTTGTCGGATGGATAAGGACAGGCCAGACAACGTTCTCAAAGCGTTCGCTGATTTCTTTGCGTGTTTGGTTGGAACCGATGCCGATTACTGCCATAATGCCTTCTTTGTCCGGCAGGTCGGTCGTCGGGCCAAGGACGGGAACGTTCCATATCTCTTTTCCCCACATGCTCTCGTTGTCGTCATAAATCCCTTTGCAGGCAAAACCGCACACCTCAAGCATCGTCATAACGACTTTCGCGTGATTCCCTGCGCCGATTAGATAAATGGAGTCCTTTTCCATGATTTGTACCTCCCTTTAGACGAGCCGTGAGGCTCGGCTGTACCGCATAACTGTCTGTAACCATATTGTACTGGAAATTATCCCACTGTGATATAGTGAATTGCAGACGAAAAGAATGAGTTGGAACGTACAAAAACAAGTGTGGCGTACGTTTTTCGCTTGTACGCCACACCGTATTTTCAAAGATTGGTTCTTCGCTTTGCCCTATTCACCGCACAGAGTGCAGCCTCCGCACGCGGAAGAGCGTTCCCCTCCGCAGCTGTCTTTTGGAGATTTTGCGGCGAGGTCGTTCAGAACGTGCGAACAACCGCCGTTTTCAGTCATGAAATCATATACCGGCACGTAGATCGCAAGCAGCGCTTCTGCGTTCTCCCTGCAACCGCGTCCGGACGCGTTGATTTTTGCGCATTCGTCGTCTTTGCAGAGCGAAAGCTCCTTTGCCAGAGACTCAAAATCCTTGGCGCCATTCATAACTGCCGAAAGCACCATATTCTTTGTCGTTCCCGTTATCGTACATACTTTTACATCTGGTGCGGCGGAGCGCCAGAGCGCTTCTAAATCGAACAATTTAAACACCTCTTTGTTTTATATTTTCTCTTTATCAGGATATTATCATATATCTGTGGAGCGGGAGCGTATCGGTACATCCGCGAGCGCAACGAAACCGAAATCCTTATAGAACGGTAACCCTGCGGGCGTCGCAAGCAGTACGAGTTCTGAAAAACCAAGCGCTGCCTCACGTACCATACCGTCCATCAATTGCCGTGCGTAACCTTTACGCCTAAAAATCGGCTTAGTCGCAAAATAATAGAGTCCGCAGGTTCCGTTTTCATTGTGATGCAGTAACCCGCAACAAACGGCCTCCCCCTCTTTGCAGAGCATATAGAGGTCGTTTTGATCCGATTCTGCCATGTGGCGGACGAGAGCCGTATAAGGTGCGTCGATGGTGCCTTCGCCGCCAAAACCTTCCCACACAGTTTGCCCCCATTCGAATACTTCGCCCGGAGTGGCTGCGCGGACGAAAATGCTTCCAGGATCTCCGGGCACTTTATTCGTTAAATTGAGCGTCATTGCCGTATAGGTCATTTTTGCCGCGATGCCTTCTTTTTCGAGCGCGTAAATTGCATTTTCGCTTGCGCCCGGGAAAATTGGAGCCACGAATGATAGCCCGCGGTCGTTGAAAAATTCGATCGCCTCGCGTACCTCATGTTCCGAAGTCTGCGGCGAAAGGAGCAAATAATTTTCCCCGGCCGATGGATAGCCCGACGCTGCGGCGATCGTGCCTGAGGGCAGAGTAAGCAACGCGCCGTCGCGATTTCTTCCCAGCATGCGTGCCATGGAAAAAAAATTCTCAGAGAAAACGGACATAGAATCCATGAAAATACCCCCGAAAGACGATTATAATTCTTTTAACGCTTTCGATTTTACGCCGAAGGAGCGTATTTGAATATGGCAAAAGACCGAAAGAAGAAAAAAATAACAGAGGGCGACGGATTCCAAATTGGTTCTTCCGAAACGTTTGGAATGTCGATTGGCAGTCTGCTGGGAAAAGAATCTCCCGAAAAAAATATCGCGCCTAAGGAAACACCTCTGGAAAAAAACGTAAAAAAAACGCCGACAGGCAATTTGAACGACGCACTCTCCAAATTGCAAAAAGTCACGCTGCACCGTCAGAGTTCGGGCAAAGGCGGAAAAACAGTGACGGTCGTCACACTTTCAGGTGCGGAAAATATCAATCTTGATACGCTTGCAAAAGAAATGCGCAAAGGGCTTGGCTGCGGCTCCCGTGTAGAAAACGGCAAAGTCGTATTGCAGGGAGATATCCAGGACCGCGCGGCGGAGTGGTTTGGCAAACGCGGCGCAAAGCAAGTCGTGCGAGGGAACTAATGCGCATTTTGATTGATGCGGACGGCTGCCCGGTCGTAGATCTCGCGCTTGCCGCCGCGAAAAAATATGAGCTTGAATGCATCATCCTTTGCGACACCGCGCACGTTTTTGAAAAAGAAGGCGCGACTACCGTAACGGTCTCACAGGGTGCCGACAGCGTCGATTTCAAACTGGTCAACATGCTGAAAACTGGCGATATTGTCGTGACGCAGGACTATGGCCTGGCCGCCATGTGTCTTGCACGTGGCGCATACCCTATCAGCCAGAACGGGCTCATATTCGACTCTTCCAATATCGATTCGCTGCTTGAAGCTAGGCATATGGCAAAGAAAATACGCAGAGGCGGCGGACGCCTCAAGGGCCCGCCGAAGCGAACTGGCGATCATGATGAAAAATTCGCGCGAAAATTAGAATTTTTAATTTTGAATTGCAAATCTGCAGTTTTAACTGAAAATGCCGAATCGTAGCCAGGAGATCGCGATGGCGGGATGACGTGTTTTGCGGGGGCGAATATAAACTCAAAATTTTCAAATTAAATTTTGGGCGAAAATTCACACGAACGTGTGAATTCTAGAGAAAAAAGTTTTCTCGGTCTTTCAGCAAAAAAATCCCACGAGCTTACCCCGGACTTCGATCCGGGGTTTGAATTTTACAGAAAAAAATTTTTCGTCTTTTCGACAAAAATTCACACGAACGTGTGAATTCTAGAGAAAAAAGTTTTCTCGATCTTTCAGCAAAAAAATCCCACGAGCTTACCCCGGACTTCGATCCGGGGTTTGAATTTTACAGAAAAAAATTTTTCGTCTTTTCGACGAAAATTCACACGAACGTGTGAATTTCCCGGAAAAATTTTTTTCGCCGTTTCATCGAAAAAAGCTGACGCAAAGCGTCAGTGTTTTTTATTCACAAGCCAAACGCCTGAAATGATGAGCAGTCCGCCTAAGTAGAGCCAAATCGTAAAACGTTCGCCGACGAAAAAATAAGAGACGAAAATGCCGGCCAAGGGCTGTATGAACTGAAAAATGACCACGCGCGCGACGGGAAGTTTGGAAAGCCCGTGGAACCAGAAAAGATAGGCCAGCGCGGAAGAGAAAATTCCTAAGAAAAGGATCGACTTCCACGTCGTTGCGTTGTAAGACGCGATTTGCGAAAAATCCGCACGCGTTGCGACAAGGAATATCGATGCGCAAATAAGCGCGGCAACCATCTCCCACAGGATCGTAAAACTCGGAGGTAGGTCGTGGCGCAGAACTTTACGCGAGATGATTAAAAAGGCTGCCCAGTTGAAAACAGAAAAAATTAATATCATGTCGCCCATGGAGCCGAAGCCGGCAAACGCCGCGCTTTTGATCGTGCCGAGAGCGAGGACGAGCGCCACACCCAGCGCCGACAGTACGAGGCCAACAATACCCGTTTTTGAAATTTTTTCCTTTAGAAAAATCCAGCCCAAAATAGAGACAAGCGCCGGGGAAGCGACCATGACCCAGTTTCCGTTTGCCGCTCCTGCGGTGCGCATCGCGTAGGCCTGTATCGTCTGGTGGAAGAAAATACCCTGGAAGCCCATCAAAAAAAGCGGAATCGCCTCTTTTTTCGTTGGAAACCGCAATGCGCGCGAATACCATGTGCCGAGTACGAGCGGCGGGATGGAAATTAAAAAACGGAGCCAGATGATCATAATCGCATCCGCCTGCGCAAGTGCGATTTTCGTTGACGCAAAACTGCCGCCCCAAAGTGCCGCCGCGGTTATGATTGCGAGATAATCGATCGGACGCACCTTTGCGACAGGCTCAATGGTCATTTTTTGCTGTGTAGCTTCCGGCATTGCGCAGCCTCCTATACTCGTTTCACAAAGTGATTATAGATCAAAAGGACAGAAAAATACCCGCCGCGCATTTTAGGATTTTGGTCAACTGTTTTTTCGAATATAATGGTCTCGAGAAAAGATATGGAGGTGCACAAATGCTTTACGACTATAAAAATGGAATTTACGGAATCGATGCGGGATATGAAGGTCCCGGCAAAGCCGAGATTTTTATGATCCGGGACGGGGAGCATGTTGCGTTAATCGAAACCGCACACAACGCCGCCTTTGCGCCTGTACTTGACGCAATGCTGACGCTTGGCGTGAACCGCGGGCAAATCGAATATATTTTCCTTTCACACGTGCATCTGGATCATGCCGGCGGCGCGGGCCTTTTTATGAAAGAATTCCCGAACGCGAAACTTGTCGTCCATGAACGGGGCGCACGCCATATGATAAGCCCCGAAAAGTTGATCGCGGGCGTGAAACAGGTATACGGCGAAGAAGAAACAATTCGCATGTACGGTGAAATTTTGCCTGTAAACGAAAATCGCGTCATTGTGCCGAAAGACGGCACAGAAATAAAAATCGGCTCGCATACTGTCGTCTGCATGGATACGCCCGGACACGCGAAACATCACCTTGCGTACTATGATAAAACCGCAAACGTTGTGTTTGCGGGAGATATTTTCGGCATCTCGTACCTTGCGATGGCGGACGGCGAAAAACGCTGGGCAATCCCCACGACTTCGCCGGTACAGTTCGACCCCGAGGTGATGAATGAATCCGTGAGGCGCGTGCTTGCGACCGGTGCGGAAAAAGTTTATCTGACGCATTTCGGAGAAGTACCGAACGTGAAAGAGGTTGGCGAAGAACTGATTCGTCTTGTCGACGCGCATAAACACCTTGCGATCGAAATGGAAGGCGATTTCGACAAAATCGAAGCAGCCGTGAGAGCGTTGTTTATCGAAGAAGGCAAGAAAAATAACTGGCCGGGCAGCGAGGAAACATTACTCGAACTGCTTGCGGTCGATATAAATCTTAACGCGCAGGGGCTTTCCGTTTGGTACGAAAACGAGACCCGCGCGCAGCATTAACAATCACACGATTACAGCACCGGAAAATCTGCGTAATAAACGCGCCTGTCGCAACTACGGCAGGCGCGTTTTTTTATTTTTGCTTGCAGAAAAAATTGTCCGGGCGCGAAGCATCGTGGCACAGCAAACTGCCGCCGTTGTCTAGGATATGCTCCGTTTTGAATTGTTTCGTTCATTTAAGTTGCTGTGGAAGAGCGGATAATTTTTATCCGTTGTGTGCTGAGCATGAATAAACTATAATCCAATCATTGCGGCGGGGCATCATATGCGAAGGGAGAGTTTCTCGAAAACGTAATGATAGAGTGGGCGGAAATTTTTCCAAAAACGATGGCGATTTTTTGGATTTTTGTGCAGCAGGTCTGTTATTGCTGCATAAAGTATGCGTATGAGAATATTTTAGGCAGAAAAATAAAAGTACGTGCTTACGTTATATTTCATGGCCTGATTCTGCTCGCCCTCTTTTTCATGGCGTTTGAAACGGATGCCGGCATAAACCTGGCGTTTCATATTATTCCAAAGAAAATACAGCATTTTTATCCGCACCTTCGCTGGAACTTCTTTTTTGCGGTCATGTTCGCTTACGATTTGCTTTTGCTCACATATGCATGGCGTATCTATCGTCTGTTCGTGGCCGAAAAACCGAAACCCGCAACGGTTCAAACCGTTCTTTTACAAGACGCACTGATTGTCCTTTTCGCGTTCGGCGTTTATTTCCTTTATCATTGGGGACTTGTGATGTCTTTTTACAGATTCCGGCTGCCGATTTGGCGCATCCGGGGAATCCAGCTTTTTTTCACGGGCGTGCTCGACTTCTTCTTCCCGCTAATTGAGGCTGCATGCGGGCTTATGCTGTGGCGCGTTTATAAAACCGCCAAAAAGGACAGGTTGGGCGCATGAGTCTCGTTTACATGTTTTTTCAATGGGTCATGAAGGTTTATACGCCGGAAACGAGCGTGCGCGTTATCCGTATGGCGTGCGTGACATGCAGTCTCGCTGATATCGGTTTCATATTGATATTGCTGAAACTTTCTTCAGTTTTAAAACCTGCAGATGCGCCAAAGCCAAGAAAACGCATCTGGGCGATGTACTTTTTCCTGGCTTTGACGCCAACGCTCGTTATTCCAAACCAGCTGAATTATCAACTAATCTGGCAATCTTTCGTGCTGGGCTTTCCATATTTGATTTTGGCCTACACTGCGGTCAAAGAACTCCCGCTCCTGCTTGGCTATGTAAAGTCGAAAATCGTGCCGAAGCTGGAGAACTGATTTTTCCGACAGATTTAATTCTTTCTAGCGCTTTGCGATAATCTCGCCGCCGCCTTTCATCGAAAGGTGCAGTTTCCCATCCTTCACTTCGAACGCGTTTACGTCCGACAGCGATTTCAAGAAGCGCTGTTCCTGCTCCATAAGATCCGGCGATCCCGCCATCATGGTTGTCGCGCTTTCGCCGATCATCAATTTGTTGCCAGAGTCGACCCATGAACTGTTGTACGTGTTGATCGATGCTTTACCGTATAGCCGCCCATCGCTTTTAAAGAACATCGTCACCATAGAATTGGGCAGAATATTTTTTCCCGCGACGCTCTCGACATACCACTCTACGTCCATAAGTGTTGCCGCCGGTGAAAAGTTGGGCTCATCGTCTCGTGTCAGCATACCGCCGGGATAAGGTACGCCTTTAATAGAGAGTGTCGCCTGCTCATCGTGCGACCAGAATTCGGTCGTCGCGTCCGTTTCGCCAACGTAGCGTGCTCCAGAAGCGGCAGGCACCCTCTTGAGCCAGAAGGTCTCTCCGTTGGCTGTAAGCAGGATGTGATCGTCTCCCTTGTCCTCCACCAGTACTTCCATAATTCCGGCACGGTAAACGGTCGGTTTCGCGCTGATCGTTTGTTTTGCCGCGCCGCCCTGCACGAGATCAAAATCTGGCAGATCCTTGCCCTCTACGGCGACATAGGCTTTATCGCCCTTGGACCAAAACACCGTTTTCGGATCTCCTAGCGCTTCGTATCTTGCGCCCGAAGCGGAAATCGTCTGCTGCATCGGATAGGTCTTCCCGTCGATCGTCATCGTGAGTTTATCGGTATCGAACATCTCTACCAAGGCCTCTTTGCCGTCCGGGTTACGGTACAGAAAAACGGTTTCATCCGTTGCCGCTGGAACCAACGACAGAGAAATACTGCCGTCCTCGCCGAGCAGGTCAAGGTTACCGCCCATAAGGCGCCAGCTCCTTGTGTTTTCGAGAGCGTTTAGGAATATCGTTTCCTGCTCCATAATTCCTTCGGGCGTCATACACATTTTTCGTGTTGAGGCCGGTGTTCCGATTTTTACGATGTTTCCGTATAGGTCATAGGTGGCCGTATAAGTATTGCACCCAGCAGACCCAGACAAAATTCCGTTGCGTCCGAAATTTGCGGTAAGCTCTGTCCCAGCCAGGGTGCTTACAACTGCCTGTTTGCCATTATTGATACCTGTGACTCGCCAGTTGGTACCGCCAAGTTCCCCTGTGTAAGCGAATGCGGATGCTGTAAGAAGAACCGCCAGTGATACCGCGATTACCAACGATGTAATGAGTGTTTTTTTCATACATGTCCCCTCCATGGTGTTTTTCTTATTATGTTTCTACACATACTCTAACGCAATCATAATAAAAAGATATGGAGATTTTACGGTATTTGAAAACAATAAAAATACGGAGCGGAAAAATCCGCCCCGTGTTTGTGTTGTATTTATGTTTTGCTTTTTACATGATCGGAGGTGTTCCGGGACCGAGCGGCAGCTTCAGCAAATACCAAACAATGAGCTGGATACTGAAACAAGCCAGATATGTGAGTGAATAGGGCATCGTGAGTGAAATAACGGTGCCGATGCCGACGTCTTGCGTGTTGTCCTTGGGCCGGTACTGCTCCATGAGCCCGATGACGACAGGGATGTAGTAGGAAAGCGGCGAAATGATATTCGTCGACGAGTCGCCGATGCGGTAAGCCATCTGTGTGAGTGCGGGGCTGAAGCCGACGACGGAGAACATCGGAACGAAGATCGGCGCCAGGATGAGCCACTTCGCCGATCCGCTGATCATAAACAGGTTGACGAAGCTGCAGAGCAGAATGAACATGAGAAGCAGCGGAATGCCGCCGAGGTGCATCGCTTCGAGTCCTGCTGCGCCTTTAACGGCCAAAATCGTCGTCAGGTTACTGACTGCGAAGAGCTGGACGAACATCGAAGCAGGGAGCACGACGACGAAGAAACTGAGTCCGCCCGCAAGACCCTGCTGCATCAATTTTGGCACGTCTGCCATTTTCTTGATAACTTTTGCGCCAGTACCGTACGCGATCCCCGTAAAGAAGAAGAAGAAAAAGAGAATCGCGATGATGCCGGAGAGCAGTGGTGAAGTTGGAACGATACCGCCCGTTTTCGGATCGCGGAAGAAAGAGCCTTCCGGTACCGTCATTATTACGAGCAGTACGAGATAGATGACTGCAACGATTGCCGCGTAGCGAAGGCCGCGTTTTTCATCTTCTGTGACTGCATGCTGGGCGATTTCCGACGCGTCCATTGCGCCGTGCGTATCACCGAGGTGTTTCACCGTGAATTTTTCCGTGACAAAAGTGGTTGCGGCAGTCAAAATAACTGTTGCAACAAGAAGGAAATACCAGTTGATCAGCGGATGCGTCGGCGCGACGATTCCCATTCCCTTCGCAGCGGACTCCGTGATGCCGGCCAGCAGCGCGTCGGTCCCTGCGATGAAAAAGTTTGCGGTGAACCCGCCACATCCTGCTGCGAAGCCTGTTATGACGCCCACCCATGGATTTCGCCCGAGTGCTTTAAAGACGGCGCCTCCTATGGCAGGTGTAAAAATGATACCTGCATCGGATGCGAGGTTGGCGTTGATGCCAACGACGGCCAATGTTGCCGTGACCGCCCATGATGGCGCACCGAGAATGGTTTTGCGCATGAACGCGGAGATTAGTCCGCTCTGCTCAAGCAGTCCGATGCCAAGCGTCATGACCATGATCAAACCCAACGGTGCAAAGTTGACGTAGGTCTTGACGAAGTCGGCCATAAACTTACGCATGGCCGGATAACTCATCAGATTGAGCGCGGTTACTGTCGTTTCCTTCGCTTCCGCGCCGCCGCGTCCCGCCGCCATATAAGTGACGGAGACTCCCGCTTTACTCAAGAAGAACGAAAGAACGACGATAATAATAGAAAGATAGACGAAAAGCCAAAACGGGTGTGGCAGCTTGTTACCCGCGATTTCGATCCATTTGATAAATTTCTCGAAACCACCCTGCTTCTTTGCTGTTTCTGTAGCCATAGTATCTTCCTCCTTTTTTATTTGTAGAAATATGATTATGGAACGGTATAAAAACGGGCCGCTGCGACCCGAAACCACCTAGCCGTTGAGTTGTTTGACGGTGCCGTAGAGCACGTCAAGCGCGATCGGCATCGCCGTTTCATCGAAATCGAAACGACCGTTATGATGCCCTGCCGCTGTATCTGCACCAATCCCGATGTACGTCGCCTGGCCTCCGCGCTCCTGTACGCGTTTCATGAGCCAGCAGGCGTCGTCACTGCCAGCCATGGGGCGCTTTGTGCCGACGCAGGTCACGCCTTCGACCGTTTTTGCGGCCTCCGAAACGAGCGCGGCGAGTTTCGGAGAGCTGTCCGCACGGTTTGCCTCGCCTTGTTTTGTGATCGTGAAAGAGACGTCGTACATTTTCGCGGCGCCCTCGATTATCTGCTCTGCACGGTTGTAGACGTAAGCAGCCAATTCGTCTGTTTCGCCGCGCGTTTCAATCTTCATATGCGCGTTCGGCGCGATCACGTTCCGTCCTTCGCCCGCGTTCAGCACACCGACATTGAGGCGCGTAGCGCCCTCCGCGTTGGGTGCGATTGCGTGCAGATTCAGCGCAGCAGATGCAGCTGCGAGCAGCGCGTTTCTGCCTTTTTGCGGCTCGCCTCCCGCGTGCGCGCCGAAGCCTTTGAAATCGACGTCGAGCTTTGTCGTGCACAAAAACCCGTCCACGCCTCCGTAAACTTCACCGGTCGGCTTTCCAAGGCCCAAGTGCATTGCGATAAAATAGTCGGCGTCGTCGACAAGTCCCGCCGCCATCATTGCGTATCCGCCTCGTACGCCCTCCTCTGCCGGTTGGAAGAGCAGGCGGATTTTTCCCTTTAATGCTTGATCTTCTTTTAGCAATTCCGCGAGTGCAAGTCCGATCGCGGTGTGTCCATCGTGTGCGCACGCGTGCATCCATCCCGGGTTTACGGAAGTAAAACCCAACTTTACAGGCAGATGATTTTCGTCCATCGATTCGTTTGCGTCGACACAGTCAATGTCGAACCGCAGCACCGTCACCGGCCCCGGTTTTCCTGTGTCCAGTTCTGCGTAAAGCCCAGTATAATCGCCGATCTCCGTGACGATCTTTGGATCTGCGCCCTGTTCAACCGCGCGTTTTTTCTCGGCGTCCACATCAATGTTTCGCCCCATCACGTGCTCAGGTTTGATAAACGCACTGCCGAAATGCACAGTATAGCCAAGCGCGCGCAGAATTTCCGCAACTTTTGCAGTCGTGCGAAACTCCGTCCAGCCCGTCTCCGGGTGACGGTGTAGGTCGCGTCTGCGTTCTGTCATTTCTTTTTTAATCTTGTCGCCAGCAGCGCCCATTTTATTTTTTCTCCGGAATGTATTCCGAAAGCACTTTCATCGCGGCGGTGGCCATATATCTGACTCCGATCTGCAATGCTTCCGGGTCGGGCAGGAATTTTGCGTTGTGCAGCGGCGGCATTTGTTCGAGCGGTATGTCTTTGGGACGGCATCCGAGCCATGCAAAGACAGAGGGGGCCGCAAGCGAAAAGAAGGAGAAATCCTCGCCCGCCGCCGGAACGCCTTGTACGGGAAGAACGCCATCTTCGCCAACAACCTCTGCGATAGCGCTGCGGCAGATTTTTGCAACCGCGGGATTGTTCTGTACGGAGGGATATCCGCTCTCATAGTCGACTTCTCCCGTCGTTCCGTATCCCGCCGATACGCCGTCGACGACGCGCTGAATCAGGACGGGCATCTGCGCCGTTACATTTTTGTTGAAGGAGCGCACGGTGCCTTCGAGGAAGCACTCCTCCGGCAGCACGTTATATCGCGTTCCTCCGTTGATCAGGCCGATCGTGATGACCGCCGTTTCTTTCGGGTCTATATTGCGCGCAACAATCGTCTGAAGGCCGCCTACAACGGCTGCGCCCGCGACGATTGCATCGACGCCTTCGTGCGGCATGGATGCGTGCGCGGATTTTCCGGTCACCTTGATTTTAAGGTGGTCCGACGCCGCGGAAACAATGCCGTCCTGCGCGCCGATCATGCCTGTTTCAAAAGTCGGCCATACGTGGCTTGCAAGCATGACGTCCACGCGCGGATTTTCAAGTACGCCGTCTTCGATCATTCCCGGTGCGCCGCCGCGCGGCGTCATTTCTTCGGAAGGCTGAAAGACAAACTTCACCGTTCCGGGAACTTCGTCCTTGATCTCGCAGAGCACGTGCGCAACGCCGAGCAGCATCGCAGTGTGCGCATCGTGCCCGCATGCGTGCATGACGCCTGGATTGCAGGAAGCAAAATCGACGCCCGTGGCTTCAAGCACGCTTAGTGCGTCCATATCTGCCCGAAGCCCCACGCACGGCCCAGGTTTTCCTCCCTTAAGCACGCCGACGACGCCATAACCGCCGATGTTTGTTTTTACTTCATCCATTGGTAGTTTCTGAAGTTTTTCCGCCACGTATGCCGAAGTTTCTTTTTCTTCGTAACTTTTTTCTGGATTTTTATGAAAGTGATAATAGTATTCCATGTAAGCTTCGCGGAATTTTTCTTCCAGCTTTGTAATCTTATTGACGGCTGTGTCCATGATTCGACCTCCGTATCTTTTGATATAAATGGTATAAGCATATAGTACGTTATTGAAGGAAATAATTCAAATACAAAAAATACGGATTTTTTTCAACACCGGCCAATAGTAGCTTGCCCTTCCTCCGCGCCGTTTTAAAAACCTTTACAGCAATTGAGCACAGACGGATCTGCGTTGCAATAATGCGTCGCTGCGCTGATATGTGTCTCTTCTTTTATGGACTAGAATGGTTTTTATAAATTTTTAACGGTACTTGCTCATACTTGGGCTGCGGACAAGAAAAATACGCACAGTTTCGCAGTGTCATGACGGCATAATTACGGCGGCGGTTTTATAAAAAAAGCCCTAAACTTATGCTGAAAACAACGCTGGCGCGATTGCAACTGGAGGGATCAAGATGGAGTATATAGTAACGCCGCCCGATCACGGACTATTTTACAGTCGGCAGGACGAAAAAGACCCGCGGCTTGGAGAGCTGATCGACGAGTGTAAATATGAAAATTTTAATGGCGCCGACATCGTTATTCTAGGCATTCCCGATGACCGGGGCATCGCCGTAAACAAAGGACGTACGGGTGCAGCACAGGGACCGGATGGCATACGCCGCCGCCTCTACCGTCTCACGCCGGGATTCAGTATGGATCTTTCTGTCCTTAAGGTTTGCGATATCGGCAACTTGTGCGTGCAGGATCTTTCCATTGAAGAAGTGCACCTAGCCGCGCAGGCACTGGTTCGTGATGTTGTAAAAACAGGCGCGATCCCCATTGTGCTTGGCGGCAGTCATGATCTTACCTATCCTGGCCTGGCGGGATTTGCCGAGGGAAATGACCTCGGACCGGACAGTATGGGGCTAATCAACGTAGATACGCATCTCGACGTTCGCTCCGATGAATATGGGATCAACAGCGGAACTCCCTTTTATCGCGCTTTGACGCAGCTCACGAAAGGCGCGCTGAAAGGCGATTCTTTCGTTGAGTTCGGCATTCAGGAGCCCTACAATTCTCCCTATTATTACAATTGGGTGAGGGAACAGAACAGTACGGTAATGACGCTGAAAGAAATTTCGGGCCGTGTGATGGAGACTTTTTTACAGGCGCTGACGATCGCGGGAAAACGCGGGCACTTTGTGGCACTTTCGCTGGATATCGACTCGGTGCGGAGCACGGATGCGCCAGGTGCGTCCGCGAGCAATCCTAGCGGATTCAAAGCTCCGGAGATTGAAAAGATCACATATCTTGCGGGCAGGAGTTCGCAGGTGCGATATTTTGACATTATGGAAGTCTCGCCGCCGCTGGATCAGGATTTCAGGACGACGTCGCTTGCGGCGCTGTCGATCTTTTGGTTTCTGAAAGGCGTCACTGAGAGATAAAAATGCAGAGCTTTTAAAACGCTTTATTCCGTGCAAATAAATTGCACGTTCTTTGCGGCGAGTTTGTTGAGCATTTCTTGTCTGTCGAATCCCGTGACGGGCGAAGTACAGTTTGTGAGCAAGAAAACATCCTGTTTTTCGCCCCCAAGCCGATTCATATAGGAAAGAACGGACTCGCCCACGCAATGCGATAGGGCCTCACCTGCAAAAGTTACAGAATCAAACGCGGAGATCGTTTGGAAAAGTACTTCGTCGAAAGTCGTTTCCGGATAGCTGCTATCCAGTCCCTCAAAAATTGAAAACTGATCCGTGTATGGATTTTCGCCTTTAAAAATGTAGCGAACGGCTTTGCCCGTTTTTTCGCGCCATATCGACAGCGCTTCGCGTAGCGTGTCCGTAACTTGATGCCCCCAGGTTGAAATGACGCAGTGCTCCGGCCAGACCATAACGCTTCCGAGATTTTTTTCTTCGATGATTTTAAAAGTCCGCGCCGCATAGGTCTCATTTTCTTTCGCAGCAGCGCGCCATTTTCTCGAAGAAAAATCTTCGGGCGTAATCTGCGTATAGGGGGCTGGATGCTCTCCGTTTTCGCCAATCCAAAACTTCGGATGGAAAATTGCGATCACATCGTGCGAATCGAGCGAGACAAAAATATTATCGTATCGCTCCCCGCAATCCATGATATGTGCGGCGAGCCGTTTCATATCCGCATAAGCGCCGTCGACGTACAGGGAGCCCCTGTGGTCGCAGAAATCATTTTGTGGGTCGACGACAACGAGCGCGTTACGTTTTGTCTTCATGGCAATCCCCTTTTCGAAATTGTGCAAAATAATTATAACGCAAAAAAAAGCGCCCTCCGAAGAGGGCGAGATGTTCAGCTTTTATGGCTTCTGTTTACCCGATTAATTTTTCAACGGTCGCGAGTCTTGCCGAAACGCAGAAAATTTCCATTGCCGATTTCAATTCCTCCGGCGACGGGTAGCTTGGCGCGATACGGATATAAGCGTCTTCCGGATCTTTTCCGTACGGGTGCGTCGCGCCCGCGTTCGTCAGGACAACGCCCGCGTCTTTGCAAAGAGCGACGATTTTTTTTGCGCAGCCATTTTCGGCTTTATACGCTACAAAGTAGCCACCCTCCGGTTTCACGTAACTGCCAACGCCGCGCGATGCCAGTTCGCTATCGAGCGCTTCAATAACTGCGTCAAAGCGTGAGCGGAGAATCGCGGCGTGCTTATCCATGTGCGCCTTCACGCCCGCCGCGTTTTTAAAGAAACGAACGTGGCGCAGCATGTTCATCTTGTCCCAGCCGATTGCCTGCATTCCAAGCTGCTTTGTGTTATAGTCCATATTTTCTTTGGAGCAGACGAAATAACTGACGCCGGAGCCTGGGAAGGTTATTTTCGAAGTTGAACCGAACATATAGACGCGGTTCGGGTTGCCCGCTTTTTTGCACTCATCAAGAAGACTGAGCAACTGGATATCTTTGTAAACGTGGTGCAGCGCGTAGGCATTGTCCCAGAAAATACGAAAATCTTTCGCCGCCGTGTTCATTTTTGCGAGACGACGAACCGTCTCGTCGGAATAAACGCTGCCCATCGGATTCGTGTATTTCGGAACGCTCCACATACCCTTTATCGTTTCGTCTTCCGCGACAAGTTTTTCGATCATATCCATATCCGGACCGTCCGCGTAAAGCGGAACGCTGATCATTTCAATGCCAAGAAACTCGCAGATGGCGAAATGGCGGTCATAACCCGGAACAGGGCAGATGAATTTTATTTTGGGATACGCGCCCCATGGTTTGTCGGAGCCCAGCACACCCTTGAGCATCGCGCGCGCCATCGCGTCATACATGAACGAGAGCGAGGACGAGCCTGATATAAGTATCTCTTCTTCCGACGCGCCCATTAGCTCGCCGAAAAGTTTTTTCGCGTCGACGATGCCCGAAAGCTCGCCGTAGTTGCGGCAGTCCACGCCATCTTCCGCTTTGCAGTCGCTGGAGGCGTTCAGAACGTCCAGCATTGGCATGGAGAGAGCAAGCTGCTCGCTGCCCGGTTTGCCGCGGGCCATATTGAGCTTGAGCCCCTTTGCCTTATATGCATCGAACGCCGCTTGTAACTGCCGCTGTTCTCCAAGAAGTTCCTCTTTTGTCATTTCGTCGTATTTTTTCAACACAAGACCTCCTGTTTACTTACGATGTCCCGCAAATCTAGTTTCACCAAGGATGAGGCGGGGTGCTTAGGTAATTATAAGCAAATCACCCGACTTGAAGTATAACTTACCGAATCTCGATTGCGGGACTGATACGCCGCAGAATCTTGATGATTTCGTCCGTGTTTTTACTCTGAATGATACAGGGTTTTCCTTTTACGCCTTCCTTCAGGTCGATTCGGAACGCATCTCCCCGCGATACGGCAAAGCGTTCGACTTTCACAAACCAGCCTTTGTGCGTGCTGGCTGTAAAAAACCCAACCTTTGTGCGTTCGAGCGATTCGATGTCTGCGATTTGTATCGTTCTTTTGCGAAAAATGCCCGTGCTGACTTTTATTTCTGCTTTCGTTACGCCGATCCAAATTTTACGAAAGAGGACGACATTCAAAAAACCAAGGCCGATGACGAGCGGCACAATGAAAGGAGCCGTTTCAACAAATTCGTAAGCCCCATATTCCAGATAAAGATACAAAAAAGCAAAAAAACAACCCGCAACTGTAAAAGCGATGCCAAGCAGACTCCATTCTCTTTCTGCGTAATCATACATTATGAAAGACCTCCAAAACGTTTTGGGCCAGGGTGCGTGAATCCGGCAAAAAACAATACCTGCGGCCACAGTTATTTTACTTGAAACATTTAAATAAATCGCACATAATGAACTGGAATCGGTAAGGAGGGTTTTTCATGCGTGATGAGACGCTTCAAATTATTACGAAAATGCAGGAAAACGAAGTTGCGGAACACGCAGTTTACGGCGACCTTGCAAAAAGAATAAAGGGCCCCAACGCGAAAATATTGGCAAGGATTGCAGCGGAAGAAGAAAAGCATGCGGAAATATGGGCGCGCTATACGGGCGGGATGCCGACCTGCTCGAAGTGGAAAGTTTTTTATCACAGAGTTCTTGCGATGATTTTTGGGCTTACCTTCGTGATCAACCTGATGGAAATAGGGGAAGAGAAGGCACAGGAAATTTATCAGGATATTGCGGACGAAGTTCCGGAGGCGCTCGCGATTTACGAACAGGAGCAGGAGCACGAACAGGCACTGATCGCAATGATCGACGAGGAACGCTTGAAATACATCAGCTCCATGGTCCTGGGGCTCAACGACGCGCTCGTCGAGCTGACCGGTGCGCTTGCGGGCTTCACTTTTGCGCTGGGGGACAGCCGCGTGATTGCGATGGCAGGTTTTATCACGGGCAGCGCGGCGACACTTTCCATGGCTGCGTCGGAATATCTGGCGAAAAAAAACGATCCCGGCGAAAAACACCCTGTCAAAGCGGCGGTCTATACCGGCATTGCCTACATGATTGCGGTCACTGCGCTTCTGATTCCGTTCTTCTTTATCCCGATACCGGCCGTCGCGCTTTTCTTCTGCCTCGTGAACGTAGCCATCGTGATTCTAGTCTTCACGTTCTTCGTTTCAGTGGTGCGCAAAGAACCGTTTAAACCGGCGTTTTTTGAGATGATTTGCATCAGCTTCGGCGTGGCGGCAATTTCTTTTATCA
>JAJDJB010000023.1 GCA_030266985.1 Synergistaceae bacterium OttesenSCG-928-D05 | reverse complement strand
AGCGGAGCGAAGATTCTATTCGTGGCGCTTGGCGTACCGAAGCAGGAATACTGGCTGGAGGAAAATCTTGCAAAAACTGGCGCCGTTGTCGGCATGGGCGTCGGCGGTACATTGGATGTTATATCGGGAAAACTGAAACGTGCGCCCGAAATATGGCAGAAGCTTGGGCTGGAATGGCTTTACCGTTCTATACAGGAACCCAGCCGTTGGAGGCGTGCGGCGAGATTACCTGTGTTCGCCTTTTATGTTCTTCTGACTGTTTTTCGTTTGGATAAAAAGGGTAATGCGCTCATGGGCGGCGATGAATCGTAGGTAATTAGCACTGGTAAAAATATCGAAAGAGTAGTATGCTTTTGTGTCAATCACACAGCGAGAATGAAGGGAAGTCGGCGTTATGAATATGGACAAACTTTTGAAGCAGGCGCAGAAAATGCAGGCGCAGATGGCAGCAGTACAGGAGGAACTTGAAAAGACAATCGTAGAAGGAACCGCGGGCGGCGGCATGGTTAAGGCAAAGGTCAACGGCCACGGAGAAGTTCTTTCTGTTTCGATCTCTCCGGAAGTCGTGGATAAAGATGAAGTGGAGATGCTCGAGGACCTTGTGCTCTCTGCTATAAAAGACGCCGCGAAGCAAAGCAAGGAACTCGCGAACTCAAAAATGAATGCGGTAACGGGCGGCATGCCGGGCATGCCCGGGTTTATGTAGGCACTGCACGTGACCCTGCCCGGCTCCGTACAAAAACTGATCAAGCTCTGGAGCAAGCTCCCCGGCGTGGGAGAAAAATCGGCGCGCCGGATGGTTTTCCACCTTCTTCGGCAGGATCCGGAGTGGATCAGGGAGTTCTCGCACGCGATAGAGCATTTGGCGGACGAAGTGCGCCATTGTTCCGAGTGCGGTAACATTACGGATGTTGACCCCTGCAACATTTGCAGGGATAGAATGCGGAACAGAAAGGTCATCTGCGTCGTTGAAAGCGATGAGGATTGTATCTCGATTGAGCAGGCCGGCATCTTCAATGGTTTGTATCATGTTCTCGGTGGGCAGTTTTCACCCCTGGATGATCGTGAAATTCCACAGGAGAGCATTGAAAAATTACGGGATCGCGTCGCGGAACTGGGGATTGAGGAAATCATCCTCGCGACCACGCCGCGGATCGAAGGCGATCTGACCGCTTATGCTGTACAGGAGGCTCTGGAAGGGCTTCCCGTACTGATATCGAGGCTTTCCTACGGTCTTCCCGTAGGGGGCAGTATTGGATTCGCAGACCGGGTGACGCTGCATATGGCGCTCGAGTCGCGAAAAGAAATTTAAGGAGGGGATTCCCATTAAGGACAAGGAAACAAAAAAATTGAGATTCAACAGAACGAAAGGAGATGGGACCATGTCGGAATCAGGGTTTTCAGGCCTGATGAAAAATTTGGTACGCGCCGTTATGGTGTTTATCTGCGGTGCAGCCGGCTACCAACTCTCGGTAATCGTGCTCGCAGAAAACTGGTGGCCTTCTGTAACGTTGCTTCACCCGCTTGGAACTACAATTTTTATCATTTTATTGTCGGCTTTTATCGGATTTATTATTGCGCCTTTATTCTGGTTGGCTCTTCGGAAATTCGGTCAGTTCACCGAGGTTAAATTGCAGAATGCCAGTGCCCAGGATTTGATAATAAGTCTCGTGGGGCTCATTTTGGGCCTGTTGCTGGCAAACTTGATCGCAATGCCGATGGCGCGCATTCCAGGCGTTGGCGTCTATATTTCCGTTCTGCTCAACGTCGCGCTGGGTTATGTCGGCCTGCGCTTTTTCGCGAAACGCAGAGCCGATATATGGAACCTTGTGACAAACTTGAGCGACATCAGCAAGTTTAAACTCTCCAAGAAGAAAAAAGGCGCGGACTCCGACGTATTGGTCAACGAATATGATATGTCGACAGATTTCCTCTTCTCTGCCCCGAAGATCATCGACACAAGCGCGCTGATTGACGGCAGAATCCTGGACGTAGCGCAGACTGGCTTCCTTGAGGGAACGCTCGTACTGCCTCGTTTTGTGCTGGCAGAGCTGCAGGGTGTCGCGGATTCGACGGATCCGCTTCGGCGTTCACGCGGGCGGCGCGGCCTTTCCGTTGTTACGGAACTCCAGAAGGTCGAAACGCTCACGGTGGAGATTCCCGAGGCAACCCTGAAGGACCTGGAAAGGGAAAAAGTTGACGAAGCATTGGTTGTTTTGGCGCGCCAAATGAGCGGAAAAGTCGTTACGACGGATTACAATCTGAATCAGATCGCGCAGATCGAAGGCGTTTCGGTCCTCAACGTGAATGATCTGGCGAATTCCCTGAAGCCTCTGCTTCTGCCGGGTGAGGATGTTGAGATAGACATCATCCGCCTGGGTAAAGAAAACCACCAGGGTGTTGGCTATCTTGACGACGGTACAATGCTCGTCGTTGAAGACGGCTACAGGCATGTTGGCGAGCGCGTAAAGGTTACGATTACATCCATGCTGCAGACGTCAGCCGGCAGAATGGTGTTTGGCCGCATCCATCCATAGGAATATGCAGACGGAAGCTGTCTGGTCTTTCCTCATAGTTGCAGGAGGCAGCGGAAGCCGCTTGGGCGGAGAGCCGAAACAGTTTCGAATGTTGGGCGGCATCCCCGTCTGGCAGTGGTCTGTCAGAACGGCGGCACTGCTCTGGCGCGGCGGCAGGGTAAAAGAACTTGTCATTGTGGTGCCTTCCGACTATATTGACTGTGTTGCGCGGGCGCACGATAGCGGGATGCCGATAAGCGTCGTAGAGGGTGGAAAGACAAGGACGGAGTCCGTCCTGAACGGATTAAAAAATTGCAGCGGGTCACACGTGCTTGTGCACGATGGGGCCCGCCCTTTTATAACAGAAAACCTGTGTCTCGCTTTAATGGAGACAGCGGAGTATGACGGCAGTGCGGTTCCCGCATTCGGATTGTGCGATTCCATCCGAAAAAGCAGCAAAGAAGGCACCACATCCGCCAATCGCGCCGATTACATCGCGGTACAGACACCGCAAGCCTTTGAACGCCATAAACTGATCTCTGTAATAGAAGAAAGAAAATCGGAAGCGACGGACGAGGCAACATTATGGGAGCAGGCCGGATACTCCGTATCGCTCGTCCCGGGCGACAGGCGAAACTTTAAAATCACGGACCAGTTTGACTGGGAGGCTGCGAACGCGTTGATAGAAACACGAAAAGAGATTCGAACAGGGCATGGTTATGACGTTCATCAGCTCGTAAGGGGCAGAAAATTGATTCTTGCCGGCCTTGAAATCGAAAACGACGGAGTTGGCCTGCTGGGCCATTCGGACGCGGACATCGTTACGCACACAGTAATGGATGCAATTCTTGGCGCAGCGGGTGAACCGGATATCGGAACGCTCTATCCTGCGTCCGACGAAAAGTGGAAGGACGCCGTCAGTACGGAGCTTTTAAAAGATGTCGTAATGCGGGTACGCGAAAAGGGTTGGAAAATAGACTGGGTGGACGTTACGCTTGAAGCGCAAGCGCCGCGCCTGGGTCACAGGATCTCGGATTTCATCGAAAATCTGCTGCCAATCATTCAGGAAGCGGACGGAACAGTCAATTTCAATATGAAAGCAAAATCGGGAGAAAACTGCGGCAGTGTCGGACGCGGGGAATGTATGATCTGCCACGGCGTTGCAACACTTTCCAGATACAAACAGGAAAATTGAAAAAAACGCCCTTTGCATCGATTGGCAACGGGCAAAAAATATTAAAACATAAAAAATGGAGGCCTATACATGGAACAGCAGAAACTTAACAACGACAAATTTGTACAATTTGCGGGCTTCACCTTCGACGACGTACTTCTGGTACCTGGATACAGCGAAGTTGTTCCGGCGACCGTAGACGTATCAACCCGCCTAACGCCGGAAATCAAGCTCAATATTCCCATTTGCAGCGCGGCAATGGATACTGTTACAGGAGGCCGGCTTGCAATCGCGCTTGCGCGCGAGGGCGGTATCGGCATTCTGCACAGAAATCTCCCGGTAGAGCAGCAGGCTAGCGAAGTGGATAAAGTCAAACGTTCGGAGTCCGGCGTTATTGTCGATCCGTTTTATCGTCATCCGGAAGATTCCGTGCGAGACGCAGTCGCCCTGATGGAGCACTACCATATTTCAGGTGTTCCGATTGTAGATGCTGGCGTCAGGCTTGTCGGAATCATAACAAACCGAGACTTGCGCTTTGTTACAGATCTCGATCAGCCAATCTCGAACATCATGACGAAAGATAACCTCATCACGGCTCCGCTTGGTACCACGCTTGAACAGGCAAAACAAATTCTCATGGGTACAAAAGTAGAGAAGCTGCCGATCATTGATAGCTCCGGCGTTTTGAAAGGGCTTGTTACGATTAAGGACATCCAGAAGGCAAAAGCCTTCCCGAACGCAACAAAAGATTCGCACGGACGCCTTTGCGTCGGCGCGGCCATCGGCGTCGGATCGGACTCTTCTGAACGCGCGGAAGCGCTCGTGGACGCAGGCGTTGATACTATCATAGTAGACACGGCGCACGGACATTCAAAAATGGTCATCGACAAAGTCCGCGAACTGCACGCGCGCTATCCGGAGCTGCCAATCATCGCTGGCAACATTGCGACCGGCGCGGCTGCGGAAGCACTGATCGACGCAGGGGCACAGGCTGTAAAAGTAGGAATCGGCCCAGGCTCAATTTGCACAACGCGTATCGTTGCGGGCATCGGCGTTCCGCAGGTCGCCGCCGTTATGAATGTAGCGGAGGCGGCGCACAGACGCGGCAAGACAGTCATCGCAGACGGCGGCATCCGCTACTCCGGCGACATCGTGAAAGCGCTTGCTGCTGGGGCGGACGTCGTTATGATCGGTTCCCTCTTCGCAGGAACGGAAGAAAGCCCCGGCGAAGCAGTCATTCACAGAGGGCGCTCTTTCAAGAGCTATCGCGGCATGGGCTCTCTTGGCGCAATGAAAGACGGATGCAGCAAAGACCGTTACTTCCAGGAAGGTGCATCCGAAGAAAAACTCGTGCCGGAAGGTATCGAGGGCATGGTTCCGCACAAAGGACCGCTTTCAGGCGTCGTTTACCAGATGGTGGGCGGCATCCGCGCGGGCATGGGGTACGTGGGCGCACCAACGATCGAAGCGCTTCACAAGGACGCCAAATTTGTGCAGGTAACAGCCGCATCCATGAAAGAAAGCCACCCGCACGACATCACGATCACCAAAGAGGCCCCCAATTACTGGGTGGAATAAAAGAATAAAAAACAATCAGGTAGAGTAGCCTTTTGGCATATCTAACGTACTGCCTTCCCTGACCTATACGGGGGAGAGGACGTTTACGCCATTAGCAGGGGAAGGCTTGTCAACTTCCGCTGACGCAAAAGAAAAAAGCGAATATCCTGAAAATCGCACTATACCTTATTGACAGGGACATAGATTACAGGTAAAATTTCACATCGTTGGGCGATTAGTTCAGAGGTAGAACGCTTCCTTGACACGGAAGAGGTCAGAAGTTCAATTCTTCTATCGCCCACCATTGCATATAGAGGGTTTTCGGCTTTCGGGGCTGAAAACCCTTTTTCTATGTACGCCACTTTTGTTATATACTGTAAACTGGAAACGGAAATCTCTCTCGATGCAGCGAATGGAGTAGTGCAGATGAAATTCTTGAGACGCGATACGGAAGATACCTCCTTCAAAACGGCCGCAAAAGTTTTTTTGCTGCTCTTTCCGATTGCGCTTTTTTTTATGATCTACTTCCATCCCAATCCCTATCTGCGCATTGACCTTGACTATCATTTCACGCTGAACGCACTGATGAACCACGGCACGCCTGACCTTCGCCCAGCAGATTTCGAGGGCGAGTGGATGGAGAAGATTATGCAGTCTCATAATGACCCCTGGTACTGCATGCGCCCCAATGAAAAGGGTACGGTGTACGGCGATCACTTCTGGTTGTGGCCGCTCATATGCACGCCTGCAGGGCTTGTTTTCAGGGCACTTGGGAAACCGCCGCTGATGGCGCATGCGCTGATGATTGGCGCACTGCTTTGGGCTACGCTTTTGCTTGCGTGGAAATATCTGGAGATTGACCCTGCGAGGAAGTTCGCTTTCATTACGGCGGCCGGTATCACGCCCGCGCTTTTTTATATACAGGTGCTCGGCAGTGAGGGGTTTTGCTATATCGCAATGCTTGCTTCCGTCATCCCGCTTTCACGCAGACGCTATGAAATCGCAGCTGCCTTTGCGGCGCTCGCATCGCTTCAGAATTCCTCGATGGGAATATACGCGATATTGCTCGCCGTTTTCTATCTTGCGACGCGTCCTCCGCGTTTAAAGCATTTTCTAATCGCGGCCCTTGCGCTTTCCCCCGCGCTCATCTCGCCGCTTTTCTACTTCGTAACTTTTGGGCGGCCAACTCTGTTTGCCGGCGTTACGCCGCTTTCGATACGTGACATCAGCTCCGGCCTTTTCCTGACGCACTTGTTCGACCTTAACGCGGGACTGATATTATTTATCCCTGCGATGATCGTTTTATATTTCGCAGCTTGCATCAGGCAAACAGTCCGACTATTTAAAGGAAGCTTTTACCATGAATTCTTCTCGCCTGATATGGCGGTGCTGCTGGGCGCGTTTTTAATTCCGCTCTCCGCGTCTGTCTGGATCAACTGGAACTCCGGTTACTTCGGCCCCATGCGCCATGCGGTCTATATCATCCCGCTGTTATTATGGATTTCCGTCTCTTTCACGAAACGAACCGCCCTTGCTTCGTCTGCTCTCTGCATCGTGGTGACAGCGCTCTGGATCACATTCGGCGGCTGGTTCGCCGACTTTGAGGATAAAGGCTATCAGGAATGGGGGCCTTTCGCGCGCACGGCACTAAAATACGCACCGCGTACCTGCAGCGTCTGGAGCGATGAAATTATGTTCGAGCGTACGCGCGGCGGGCCGTACGGATACCGGGAGCTGGAGGGCGGCAGTCGGCGCCTTTTGCCGGAGCTGCCCGTTTGTCCGATCATTTACTACGATGCTGAATGGGGCCCGAGGAAAATATTGACGACATCGGAAGGCTGGAAAACGTTCCGTGAAGGAATCATCTTTGAAAAGCCGGAGATGTTTGCCTTTATCGACAAAGCTTTTGCCCAGGGGAACACAGACAAAAATATCCCCCGCTATTTCAACATGCCGGCATTCCGGAGCGCGGGCGCTGTCATAAAAAAAGAAATTCCCGCCGGGGATATCAAGTACACGATTCGTCTGGACGCGGCGACGCAGTACGCACCAAGGGAGCGCGTCTCTTACGATGTTACGCTCGTAAACGACAGCGCTGTCCCCTTTGTTGCGCTGCCGAAAAATGCGAAAACGGAACAGGCTTTCAACGTGCTGCTCGCACTCTCACGCGTGAAGCCCGGCACCGAATACAAAAAGGGGGACTCTCTTGACGTTGCCGTACATGCACAGCTGACAATCCCCGATACGATACCGCGCGGCGCAAGCATGCTGATTCCCATCGAAATCGAAATGCCCGCGGCGGGGGAATACATGCTCGTTGCGATGCTTGGCCAGGGGCGTGATTATTTAATAACAGAAGACGCGCACAGCTGGTTTCGCCAGAAAATCACCGTGAAAGAAACGGACGGCTAACATACGATGTCAGCGCAAAACGGATTTAAGCGATATTTTAATTTTCTGAGACAATGCGGGTATGGCCTCACGCTCCCGCGCGGCGCTGTCAAAAACTGCTTGAAAGCGCATTTTGGGCCCTTCGAAAAAAATCTCGATCCGCGCTGTTGCGCGCCGCCGCTCGTTTTCGTTTACGCGACAAAGCGCTGCAACCTGAACTGCTCCTTTTGCGTGCGCGGCGGCCCGGTGAACGAAGAAGCGTATGAGCTCACGCCGCAAAAATTTCAAACAATCCTTGACAATCCCTATGTGCGCCAAAGCGCATTCATTTGTTTCAACGGCGGGGAACCTCTCTTAAATGCTTTCCTGCCCGAGCTGACGGCAATGGCCAAAGCGCGCGGACATCTTGTCGGCCTCATAACAAACGGGCTGCGATTCGGCGAGCAACCGGAACTGGCCGCCACTCTCATCGAAGCGGGAATCTGCGACATGCAGCTCTCGATCTACGATGAAAGCAAAACGCGCCTTGCGGCAATCCTGCCGCACCTGACGGCACAAATACCTGTCCACGCTTCCTACGTGCTTACGCGTACCAAACTTTGCGCGGAGGCGGAAAACGATTTTCATGATCTCCTGGACACGGTCGACCTGGCACTAGCATCCGGATGCTCCTCGCTCAAATTTAACATTTGCAATCCGGGCGACGGGGAAGCCGATTCTCCTGAAATTATTCGCGATGAAGACAGCGTTTTATATCTTTCATTTATAAAAGAAGCAATTACGCGTTTTGGTGACAGAATTATTTTCAGCGGTTACGGTACAAGCGGCGCGAACAAACGCGGGGCGTTCGGCGTATTCTTCCCCGGGCCGACCGCGAGCAGTCCGTCGCAGCGCAAATGCCGCACGCCGTGGACGATTCTGAGCGTCGACGCACAGGGGAACTATGGACTCTGCTGTCGTCTGGCGCCTGACGCTTCATTCGGCGGCCTGAACGCACCCTTTGCGCTGTCGCTGCGCGAGAGCCTGATCGACGATACAAAACCGGTGCATCCGGCTTGCGTGAATTGCAGTCATTTATGCGGGTCATTCGCGTCCGATTTTTTCTGATTGAGCGCACCAGGAACAATTACGGCAGGGGAGTCAACGATGACGAACGATATACGGGAACGAAAACAAATTTCCGAAGACGCTTACCAAAAGGCGGGAGGATACCTTCTGCTTTTCTATCCGGTCCTGCTTTTTTCCATGATTTTTTTCTCACCGAATCCCTATCAGATGATCGACCTGGATTATCATTTCACACTGAACGCCTTTATGAATCACGGCACGCCCGCGTTGCGCCAGACGGATTTCGACGATCCGTGGATTCAGGAAGTGCTTCGGAAGCACTCCGACCCTTGGTACTGCCTGGAAAAGAATGACTCCGGAAAGGTTTACGGCAACCATTTCTGGTTGTGGCCGCTCCTTTGCGCACCCGCCGCCTTGTTGTTCCGTGCACTTGGGATGCAGCCGATCCTCGCGCATCCGCTGACGGCCGGGCTTTTGCTTTGGCTCGTTTTGTTTGCCGCATGGAAGCATATCGCGCTGGATCCGGCGCGGCGTTTCGCCTTTCTTCTTGCGGCCGCGATCACCCCCGCACTTTTTTATATGTACGCTCTCGGCAGTGAATTCTTCATCTATATTACAATCCTCGCCTCGCTTATTCCGCTTTCGCGGCGGCGATACGATCTTGCGGCGGCTTGTGTAGCCTGCGCTTCGCTGCAAAACACCGCGATTGCGCCTTTTTCCCTTTTTCTTTGCTTCTTCTATCTTGCTGCGCAGCGTCCGCGCGCTAAAAATTTTCTCCTCGCATTTGCAGCTTTTTCGCCGGCGCTGCTTTCGCCTGTTTTCTATATCTACGCGTTCGGACGTCCTTCGATTCTTGCCGGATACGCGCCCTTTTCGTTAACCGACGCCAGTCTGCGTCTTCTGGGAATGTTACTGTTCGATCTAAACGCCGGCCTAGTTCTGTTCATCCCGACAATCGTATTCCTCTATTTCGCGGCGTGGTTCCGGCAAATCCGCCGTTTTTTCCGCGATGGCTTTCACGCGGCATTTTTCTCGCCCGACATGGTAGCGCTTCTTGGCACACTGATCATTTCGCTCACCGTCTCCGTCTGGGTCAACTGGAACAGCGGCTACAGCGGTCCGGCGCGTTACGCCGTCTACATCGCGCCGCTGCTCGTCTGGATATCCGTTTCCTT
This sequence comes from Synergistaceae bacterium OttesenSCG-928-D05, assembly GCA_030266985.1. Lineage (GTDB taxonomy): Bacteria > Synergistota > Synergistia > Synergistales > Synergistaceae > JAJDJB01. The sequence goes on along the minus strand of JAJDJB010000023.1, from coordinate 18,693 downwards.
CACGCCGCGCGTTGCGCTCACGTCGTCAATTACTTCCGCGTTCGTTACTGCCTGCATTATTATTGCAACCTTAACGAGCCTCATACCGCAGCTTGAACAGGGCTATCTTTCGTGGGGGCCTTTTGCACGAACCGCAATGAAATTCGCACCCCGCCTCTGCGTCGCATGGAACGACGAAATCATGTTAGAACGCACACGGCACGTGCCGTATGGCACATGGGAGATAGACGGCGGCAGCCGACGCCTGGCGGCGGATTTTTCGCTTTATCCGCTTATTTACTGCGACGCGGAGTGGGGGCCGCGCAAGATCATGACGAATGCGCAGGGCTGGAAAGACCTTCGCGCCGCATTTGATTTTGAAAAACCGCAAATGTTCGATTTCATCGACCGCGCCTTTGCGCAAGATAAGAAAACAGAAGAAGCGCGCTATTTCAACCTGCCCGCATTCCGAAACGCAGGGTACGTGCGCCTAAAGGAATTGAACGAACAGGATATAAACTACCGCATCACAACGGATGCGCCGGAGATTTTCCCCCTTGGCAGCACCGTCTCGTTCGAGCTGACGATTGAAAACAACGGAGAGATTGCATTTATGCCCGCACTGGAAAACATGCCGGACGACGGCGCGCTGACTGTGATGCTGGGACTGGCAGAAATGCCGCCCGGCGGAGTATACGCATCCGGTGGGCAGCTCCGGCTGATTTTGCACGCCACGATGCCGATTACCGCGCCCATTCGCCCCGGCGAAACGCGTACGATGCCCGCATCAATCACCGCACCGAAAGAAGGAAAATTCCTGCTGGTCGCAATGCTTGGGCAGACGGGAAACTATTTTATGGCGGGCGAAAATCACATCTGGCTGAAACAACCAATCACGACGCCTTAAATATAAAACATGAGAAGATTCAATTTATTAAGAATAGATTGTATCATGCTATAATTCAGGCGGCGAGGGTGTTTCTTATCTAAAGATATTAGATAAAGAGGAGGGGTGCTCACATCATTTTAAACTTGAAACCTAAGCGCGATGTTGTTTCTGAGAATTTTTTGTAGCTACTGAAAACGAAGGAGTGGATATTTGTGAGATTTTGCAGTCGAAAGAATTTCTTTTTAGTTTTGTGCGCGTTATTGATATGCGCGTTCGGCGCCTCGGCGGGGTTTGCGGAACAGTTTGTTATCAACTTGGATGATGTGACTTCAAAAGACCATTTCGATATCACCAATTCAAACGATGTGCGCATAACAGGCAGCTATATCGACAACGATGGCAGAAAAGGGGATCTAGTTTCTGGACATGCGTACGAGGGCAAAATTACTCTAGACGCAGTGAAGATCCAAACCGGCACATATGCTACCAAGGCACTATTCTATTTTTGGAGCAGTAGCGAGAAACCTTCAGCTATCGAATTCATACTCTCCGGTGACAGCACGATCACAACCCCACGTATTGCGCTTGGCTTTTCAGAGCCTTACCGCACGGAGCATCAATACGAATTGATTATCTCCGGCACTGGACGGCTTACGGCCACTGTTTCAGAGCCTGAAGGAGTCTCTTCACATTGCATACCGGCAATTGGACCTTTTCAGTCTGATGAGGGTTGGACCGACATCGCCGGCAGTATCACAATCAAAGGCGGCTACGTAGTTGCCACAGGGCACAACGCGCCTGCGATTGGGGATTATACCTATAGCACAAGCTACTCAGAGATAAACCTTGGACAAAAAATCACAATCTCCGGCGGTGTGATTGAGGCAAAAACAAACTCCGCAGACATTCCTGCGATTGGAATGCGCTGGAATAAAAACTGGCAGCCCACCTATATCATCGGCGGCTCTGTCTCAGCAGATAAGATCGCAGACCCAAGAAACGGAAACGAGATAGAACTCTCGCGCTTCGACGTCGATTACGGCGTTGCAAACGTCGGTAAAAGCTTTACGTTTACCGTCAATGACGACCCTGCCTATGACTATACATTCACCGTGCCTGACGACGGGATTGCGTGGCTCTGGGTGCCGGAAGCGAATTCCGGCGACATTCCGCCGGTTCCCGCAGTCAACGTACCGAAGCTTTCAATCGTTAACTGGTACGGCGACGTAAATCTGCTGCTCGATATGAGCGGTGTTACGGCGGAGGAGTATAAATGGTTCCGTGCAACATCCGCAGCAGGGCCATTTGAAGAAATAGCGACAACGGCGGTACCGAATTACACTGATAAGAAAGCGAATCTCGTTATGGGTACGGAGTACTGGTATTACGCCGAGGCGGACGGAGTACGTTCGGACACCAAGAGCATAACGCCCCAGAGCGGCAGCTCGTCGGGCAACTGCAATGCGGGCTTCGGTCTGTTAGCGCTCCTTGGGTTACTTGCGCCAGCGGGCGTAATTCTGCGTAAACGCGGATAACAGCGCCACTCTTTTAACCACCAACAGTAATTTTCTTGCCACAGTCGAGCGGAGGATGCCTCCGCTCGACTTTTTTGTGTAATTATAACGAATAATACAATAAGTCATATTTTACGTTGCAAATCACTTAATAGTAAGTAACAATATTTAAATAAATACTATTGATTATAAATAAAAATGTATAATACAAATTGAAAGCATCAAGTATTCTCAACATAACAATCTTGATGCACCGAGAGGGAGTGTTTGTTTCATCTTACACCTAAAATGATGGGTTTGGTCTTCGAGTGATTCCATAGGAATGTTAATAGCAAAGGAGTGTTTAACAATGAAATTTCTTAAACAACAAAAGAAGTATATTTTGATTTTAGCCGCGCTGCTCATATGTGCATTTGCGGCAACGGCGGCATTTGCGGAGAAGGTTATAGACGTGACTACTACTGATCACGAGACAACCTACGCTTTTCCTGACAATGACGGGTATTCCGGCGATGTGACCATAAAAGGCGAACGTATCACCAATGACTCCAGAAGGCTGACGCTGCTTATAGGGAAGGGGTACGAGAATACAATTACACTGGATGCCGTGAATATCCAGGAAACTGGCGTACCCACTACCGCGATGGTATATTTATTCGAGTTTACCCATCAAACGTATCCTAAAATATATCCTTCGGCTGCCCGTCTCTCTCTCTCCGGCGACAGTACAATTTTGACTACACATATACCTCCGATTTACATCGATAGCACCGAGAAGGCTGGCACACAAAACAAACTCATCATCGGCGGTACGGGAAGGCTCACAGTTACCGGCACCGAATCTCCCGACGACAGCCAGCGTTCCGTACCGGCAATTGGCGCTGCATATTCAAATTCTGCAGGTGGAGAAAGCTACACCGGCGACTCCGGCAGTATCGTCATCGAAAGCGGCTACATTATCGCTACCGGGTACAAGGCACCCGCAATTGGCTATTATATGCGAAATGTGCATAGCAATTATGGAGAAAGAATAAGAATCTCCGGCGGAATTATTGAGGCAAAGACAATCGGGAACGATGCTATGCCCTCAATCGGAATGTACCGCGCCGGTACCTGGTATGAGACCTACATCACCAGCGGGTCGATCTCGGCTGACATAGGGAACCCTGTGAACGATAATGAATCTCAGCTCTCGCGCTACTCACGCAACTTTGGCCCCGACTATGCCGGAAATGAGTATTCCTTTGAAGTTTTCGATTCAACGACTTACACCTATACTTTCAGCGTCCCGGATGATGGCGTTGCATGGCTTTGGGTTCCTGCAGACAGGGAGCAGGACATCCCGCTTGTACCGCAGACAACGCTCACAGGCGAAAGCAACAGCGGTCCAATCGAGCTTACCGCAACCGTGGAAAGCGGTACTCCGGATTCCTATCGTTGGTTCAAGGCGGAATCCGAATCAGGCGATTTCATTGAGATCCCCGGCGCAAGCGAGGCCGCGTACACGGACTACGACGTTACAATAGATAACACTTATTGGTATAAGACGATCCCTGTTTATTCAAGCGGATACTTTAACGGAATTTATTCCAACACAGTATCGGTAAAATCCCAATCGGAAGACGTGCCGGGAATCGAACCCAAACTCTCGCTCGCAGGAGCGAACGGCGAAGTAGAACTGACACTGGATATGGAAGGCGGCATGGCCGCAGAGTATAAGTGGTTCCGCGCAACGTCTGCATCCGGACCATTTACAGAGATCGCAGCAACAGCGGTTCCGAATTATACAGACAAAGACGTCACTGTAGGCACATCATACTGGTACTACGCAGAAGCGGACGGTGTGCAGTCGGACATTAAAAAGATCACGATAAACGATGCAGGAGCGGGTGATAGGCCTCTGCTAACGCTCGCAAACGAAAATCAGGCTGTGAAACTAACGCTTGATATGCGCGCGCGAGTGGCCCAGGAGTACAAATGGTTCCGCGGCACATCCAAAGACGGCCCCTTTGCGGAAATCGCAACGACGACCGCCCCAAGCCACATCGACAAGAACGTCACGGTAGGTACGACTTACTGGTACTACGCCACGGCAGACGACATGGTCTCGGACGTCAGGAGTATAACGCTAAGCAGCAAGGGCTATGACTATTCTTGCTCGTCAGGCGGCTGTAACGCGGGTTCGGGCGCTCTGGCGCTGTTTGGACTGCTTACACCTGTTGTCGTGTACCTGAGAAAACGCGGATCCTAATATTGGCCATATAACGCAGTAACCTCAAAAAAATTGTCCTGGTCGGGCTGGTGAGAATATTGCCAGCTCGACATATCAGAAAACAGCATGTATTTCCGAAAGGAGAAAATCACTATGAAATTATATAAACGAAGGAACTATTTCCTGATTTTGTGCGCGCTCCTTATCTGTGCGTTCACAGCGCCTGCCGGGTTTGCCGATGACGCTATTAACCTGACTGGAGCGAATAACGGTACGCAATACGATATCTCAGAAAGCGGCGACATGAGCGTAACTGGCAGATATACCAACGACACTCAAAGAGAGAATACGCTGATTTACGGGGGTGCATACGAGCACACGCTCACACTGGACGAGGTGTATATTCAAGAGGATAGCGCCGCAGACGACTCAGGAAAAGCCCTTGTGCTTCACTTTGGAGACAGCATGAGCGAAAGCGCTTCAAGCACAACACTATCGCTTTCCGGCGACAACACAATTTCAGCTGCTCATATGACGCCAATTGCCATTGAAAGTGCCTTTAGCCTTCTCAATGAGGACAACAAACTCATCATCACTGGCTCGGGACGCCTTAACGTCACAGGCGGCAGCCAGGACGACCCGCGCAGGATACCTGCAATCGGTTCGTCCGTTGCGGGGGATAGTGACGGTTATACCAACATTTCAGGCAGTATCACTATCAACAGCGGATATATCGTCGCCGCGGGACACAATGCACCCGCAATCGGAGATTTTTCCTCTGCCTGGGGTACTGATTACGGACAAAGAATTACAATCTCCGGCGGCGTAGTAGAGGCAAAGACAAATGATTCCGAAATCCCTACGATTGGAATCTGGTATCACGATAACTGGCGTAAGACCTATATCACAGGCGGCTCGGTTTCAGCAGACTGGGTTGCAAACCCGGTAAACGGAAATGACACGCCGCTCTCCTGTGTTACGCGTGACTTTGGCGTTGCCAATGCCGGCAACGCATACTTCTTTGAAGTGCCTGACGAGCAATCTTACACTTACACGTTCAACGTACCGGACGACGGTATCGCGTGGCTTTGGGTGCCGGAGGCAAACTTCTCAGATATTCCGCTCGTACCGCAGACAACGATTACGGCGGATGGCAGCGAGGGACCCATCAAGCTTACAGCAACTGCGGCAAGCGGCACACCCGATTCCTACCGGTGGTTCAAGGCGGAATCTGAAGCAGGCGCCTTCACTGAAATAGAAGGCGCGACGGGTGACGCTTACACTGACAGCGCGGTTACAGAAGGAAATACCTATTGGTACAAGACAATCCCCGTTTATTCGAGCGGATATTTTGACGATGTTTATTCCAACACTGTTGCGGCAAGATCCGGCAAAGAAGCGCCTATTGATACGCCAGAACCAAAACTCGCTATTCTCGCATGGTTTGGAGAAGTACGCCTCTCCCTTGATATGGGCGGCGTTACGGCAACGGAATACAAATGGTTCCGCGCAACGTCCGAAAGCGGACCTTTTGAAGAAATCGCAAAAACAGAAGTTTCGAGTTATACGGATCAAGGCGTCAAGATGGGGACAACCTATTGGTACTATGCCGAGGCGGACGGCGTGCGCTCGAACACCTTAAGCATAACACCGCAGAGCGGCAGCTCGTCGGGCAACTGCAACGCGGGCTTCGGCGTGCTGGCGCTGTTCGGTCTGCTTGCGCCTGCGGGCGTTATTCTGCGAAAACGCGGATAACCGCGCCACTCTTTTAATCTCCAACAGTAATTTTCTGCCTACAGCCGAGCGGGAGAGTGTCTCCCGCTCGCTTTTTGTATATCCGCCATACGTAGGCGGCTTAACAAAGCACCTCTTATATTACAATTAGCTTAAGATAAAGTAACAAAACACTCGTTTTATCAATAAAACACAAATGATAATGTTATAATCCAGCATAGGGAATTAGTATATTCCCGTCGCAAGAAGTCGGACGCATAGGAGGGGTTGCTTGTATTATTTCACGCATAAAATCGAGAGGCCTATTTTGCGTGATTTCCCGAAAACAAAAAGTAAAGGAGTGTTTTATGATGAAATTTTTTAAACGGAAAAGCTTTTATTTGATTTTGTGTGCGCTGCTCATAGTCACGATTGCAGCGACTGCCGGATTTGCTGAAGATCTTATTGATTTATCAGAGGCAGACTACACAACGTCGTACACTATTCCCGGCGGCGACGATGGTTCGGATGACGTGCGCATAATAGGCAGTTACGTGAATGAAACGGGAGTTAGAACGACTACGTTTATTAAGACTCCCGGATACGAAGGCACGATTACGCTTGATGAAATAAATATTCTGGAAAATGCCTCAAATTCCACGGAGAATTTTTTTCTGTTCGATTTTCCAGCCAGTAACGGAACCCCTGCTGTTGTAACGCTCTCACTTTCCGGCGACAGCACGATTGCAGCAGCGAATCTGCCGCCTCTCCTAATTCCAAACTCATATCTCGCGGATCAGAATGAACTTATTATTACAGGTACCGGGCGACTCACGGTCACAGCCGGCCATGACACCGGGAACGCGGAACTCCTCATACCTGCAATCGGAGCGAACCATGCAAAACCTGGTTACACCGTCAACGCTGGCAGTGTTACCATCGAAAACGGTTATCTAGTCGCAACAGGCTTCAATGCTCCTGCAATTGGCAGTTATAGCGATACGATGTTATTTGACGCGAGAATAAGGATTTCGGGCGGCATCGTAGAAGCGAAGAACAATTTGCCGGGCATGCCAAGCATCGGGCTGTACAGCGACATCGGAGAATGGGCAAAGACTTACATTACCAGCGGCTCAGTCTCAGCCGACGTTGGAAACCCGGTGAACGACAACGATACGGAGCTCTCACGCGACTGGCGTGATTTGGGTGTTGCCAATGCCGGCAGGGAATATTCCTTTGACGTTCTCGACACAACCGCTTATACGTACACCTTCAGCGTACCGGATGACGGCGTCGCATGGCTCTGGGTGCCTCCGGCCAGGTTCGGCGATATCCCGCTTGTACCACAGACGACGATCACAGCGGACAGCCCCGAAGGACCCATCGAGCTTGAGGCAACTGTAGCAAGCGGCACACCCGATTACTATCGCTGGTTTAAAGCGGAATCCGAATCAGGCGATTTCGTCGAGATCCCCGGCGCAACCGAAGCGACTTATACGGACTATGACGTCGTATTGCACAACACCTATTGGTACCAGGCGACCCCGGTTTATTCGAGCGGATATTTCAACGACGTTTACTCCAACATTGTCTCGGTGACGTCCGGTATGAAGCCTGAGCTAACGCTTGTAAGCGAAAATCGGGATGTAAAACTGACGCTTGATATGCGTGCTCGCGTGGCGCTGGAGTACAAGTGGTTCCGCAGCACGTCCGAAGACGGGCCGTTTGTGGAGATTGGGACGACTACCACGCCAAGCTACGTCGACAAGAACGTCGTGATGGGCACGACATATTGGTATTACGCCACAGCGGACAACCTGGTCTCGGACATCAAGAGCATAACGCCAACCAAAGACTATTGCTGCTCTTCGGGCGGCTGTAACGCGGGGCTGGGCGCCCTGGCAATGCTAGGCCTGCTGGCGCCAGTTGTCGTATACCTGAAAAATCGCAAATAGTAATTCCGTTAAGACCGTAGGGCGGGGGAGTAATCCTCCGCTCGTTTTTTGCTTCTCGAAAGGAGGCCGAGGAAACCTGACGCGGGGGAGCGCCAGCTGAACGATTTTATTTTATGCGCGGGCTTTGAGATTCATTCCATAGGGTATGGTTTCGGTCTAAAGACTACATTTTCAAATACTGAAAAAATAAAGGAGTGTGCAATAGTGAGATTTGGTAATCGAAAGAATTTCCTTTTTGTTTTATGTGCGTTATTAATATGTGTGTTTGCTGCAACGGCCGGCTTTGCGGATGAAGATATCGACCTAACTTCGGCGAATAGTAATACACAATACGATATTTCCAAATCCGGCGATGTACGAGTGACAGGCAACTATAATAACGATTCGAACAGGGGGCCTCTGCAACTGGTTTTTGGAGAAGCGTACCAAGGTACGATCACTCTGGATGCTGTGAATATCCTGGAAACTAGTCATTCCACCGGGTTTGCACGTTTATTCTTCTTTGCCAATTCCAGCGAGACTCCTTCCGTAGTCATTTTCTCACTCTCGGGGGACAGTACGATTACCAGCACAGGCATGACTCCGATTGCCGTTTTAAATCCACTTCAGGAAGGCATTCAAAACGAACTTGTCATTTCCGGTACGGGACGCCTTACTGTAACGGTCAGTGAGGGAAACAATTCGTACAGGCTGCCGGCAATTGGACCAGTTCATGGCGATGCCAGGTTTTCCGCCACCGCAGGCAGTATCAGCATCGAAGGAGGCTATGTGGTTGCTACAGGCCGAAACGCGCCTGCAATCGGTGATTATTCCAGTGCTACGGATGATTATTGTGGACAAAGGATCACAATCTCCGGCGGTGTGATTGAGGCAAAAACAAACTCCGCTGACATTCCTGCAATCGGAATGCGCTGGGATAATGACTGGCTCCCCACCTACATCATCGGCGGCTCTGTCTCGGCAGATAAGATCGCTGACCCAATCAACGAAAACGAAACGGAACTCTCGCGCTTCGACGTAGATTACGGCATTGCAAACGCAGGCAAAAGCTATACGTTTACCGTCAACGCCGAACCTGCGTCTTATGACTACACATTCACCGTGCCTGACGACGGGATTGCATGGCTCTGGGTGCCGGAGGCGAATTCCGGCGACATCCCGCCGGTTCCCGCAGTCAACGCACCGAAACTCGCTATTCTCGCCTGGTTTGGGGAAGTACGCCTCTCGCTCGACATGAGCGGCGTTACGGCAACGGAGTACAAATGGTTCCGCGCAACGTCTGAAGACGGGGAATTCCAACTGCTTGGCACAACGGATAAGCCGAGCTACGTCGATAAAGTGGAGAAGATGGGAATAACCTATTGGTACTATGCCGAGGCGGACGGAATACGTTCGGACACTAAGAGCATAACGCCGCAGAGCAACAGTTCCTCGAGCAACTGCAACGCGGGCTTCGGCGCGCTGGCGTTCTTCGGTCTGCTTGCACCCTCGGGCATGATTCTGCAAAAACGCGGATAACCGCGCTAATCTTTTAAGTACCAACAATAAATTTCTAGCCACAGTCGAGCGGGATGATATCTCCCGCTCGATTTTTTTATATTGCTATTTCGAAATATACATATACAACGTTGTATTAATACATCTTATAGATGTAAATAATATATAACACAACAATTAACATTAAAAAACTCTTAAGCAAATGTAAATAAAGTTAATTTTATCAATTCAAATAAATAATTGTTGTTATAATTCAAAGTAGGAGGATTGATGCTTTCGAATCTCAAGAGAGGAAATACATGAGAGTATTGTTCTAATAACATTATTGACAGAATAAAAGGAGTGAATCGCCATGAAAATCAATAGACGGAAGAGTTATTTCCTGATTTTATGCGCGCTGCTTATATGCGCATTTGGAGCGACGGCCGGGATTGCGGATGGCGTCATTGATATGACCGGAGCGAACACGAGTACGTACTACGATATTTCCAACAGCGCTGACGTACTCATAACGGGCCGCTATGTCATGGCTCCTGAGGATGTTGGTAGTCCAAGAGAAGCGGCTCTGGTTTATGGTGACGTATACAATGGTACAGTTACACTGGACGGAGTGCATATCTGGGAAAATGCCTTTGATTCCAAAAGCAACTACGGTTTATTCAGATTTGCTGATACATCAGCCGGCGTATCCACCGTAACCCTATTGCTTTCCGGTGACAACACAATTACTTCTGCGCTTATGACTCCGCTCTTTATTGAAAAAGCATACCGCTTTTCGGGAAACAAGGATAACGAACTCATCATTTCCGGCACCGGCCGACTTACAGTTACTGGCGGTCCCGCTCATGAAACGAGAAGGGTAGCGGCGATTGGCGCCAGAGGTCAAGACGGTAGCACATTTATCTCCGGCAAGATCAGTATCCAAGGCGGCTATATCGTTGCCACAGGCTGGAACGCGCCTGCCATTGGAACTTATGAGCCGTTTTCCGGCAGTCCTTCTCCAGCTAGAATCAAAATCTCCGGCGGCGTGGTGGAGGCGAAGACAAATGACACCGAGATGTACGCCATCGGAATACGCTATGGATCTCAATGGTACGATACCATTATCACCGGCGGTTCCATCTCAGCCGACAGTATTTCCAAACCGGTAAATGAAAACGGAACGCCGCTCACGTCTTTTGACGTCGATTTCGGCACAGCAAATACAGGGAACACGTATACGTTCACTGTCAATGAAACCCCGGCTCTCAGCGATAATGCGCTCGCTGTCAATGACAATGCTTATGCCTATGACTATACGTTTACTGTGCCTGACGATGGCATCGCGTGGCTTTGGCTGCCTGAAACGAATCAGGGCGATATTCCGCTCGTACCGCGGATCTCAATTGACGCAGAAGGCAGTGCCGAAGCGATTGAACTGTCCGTAGCCGAATCAAGCGGAACGCCTGACTCCTATAGGTGGTTCAAGGCGGAATCCGAGGCAGGACCGTTCGCAGAGATTACCGGGGCAACTGGCGCAAGTTATACGGACAACGCTGTCACAACCGGCGATACCTACTGGTATAAAGCGACGCCGGTTTATACCAGCGAATACTTTAATGATTTTTACTCAAACACCATATCCGTCATAGCCGCTCAGAAATCGCCGAGGGTCACGCCAAAACTGGCAATTTTGAGCTGGTATGGCGAGGTAAGTCTTGCCGTCGAGATGGGCGACGTTGCGGCGTCAGAGTACAAGTGGTTCCGCGGAACATCTGAAGACGGACCGTTTGAAGAGGTCGCAACCACAGCGGTTCCAAATCATGTCGATAAAGGCGCAGCGATGGGCACGACCTACTGGTACTACGTCGAAGCGGACGGTGTGATGTCGGATATCAAAAGCATCACGCCGCAAAAAGACTGTCCGTCCAGCAGCAACTGCAACGCGGGCTTTGGCGTGCTGGCGCTCTTTGCTCTGCTTGCGCCCGCGGGCGTGATTCTGCGAAAACGCGGATAGCCGTTTCGGCACACCTCGAACATTCACAAATCCGTTAAGACCGCCGGGCGGGGGAGTTATCCTCCGCCCGCTTTTTGTTTGTCGATCTGGATTGACAGAGGGGATAAGGTATTTTTACGCCATTTTTTTTAATATTAAATAGCAAGAAACTCAATTTATTAAAAAATAAATCTCTGTGATATAATGCAATTTAGCGGGGTTATTTCTTATTCTAAGAAACCTGATATGGGGGAGTGGTGGACAACTTATTCTATGAATAGATCTGAAGATTTGCTTTGCGTGTTTTTGTTTTTGGAGTCTGTATTTTTCAAATACTGAAAAACGAAGGAGTGGATATTTGTGAGTTTTTGCAATCGAAAGAATTTCTTCTTAGTTTTGTGCGCGTTATTGATATGCGCGTTCAGCGCGTCGGCGGGGTTTGCGGAGGATGTCGTCATTGACCTGACTGGAAAGGTTAACACGGCACAATACGATATTTCCAACTCCGGCGATGTGCGTGTGACGGGCAGCTATAGCAACAGCGAAGCCAGATATTCTACGTTGGTTTATGGATCAGGCTTCCGTAACACCTTAACGCTGGACGAGGTTAATATTAAGGAAGATGGTTCAAATGGCTCTGGTGACGCACTTTTGTTCAAATTTGGCGGTGGCTCTGCCGGTATTGCAATGGTAAAACTTGAACTCTCCGGCGACAACACGATCACAGCCACGCAAATGGTTCCGATTGCTATATCTAACACATGGAGCGATAGCGAACAAAACGAGCTCATTATCTCCGGCACAGGGAGACTTACCATCACAGGAGGGCCTAGCAGTCCTTCACGCATGATACCTGCAATTGGCCCCACATATTCCGGAGGAACCCGCACCGGCACCGCCGGCAGTATCACAATCAAAGGCGGTTATGTAGTCGCCACGGGGCATAACGCACCTGCAATCGGTGATTATACCAACAGCACAGGCTCCGAGACCTATGGACAAAGGATCAAGATCTCCGGCGGTGTGATTGAGGCAAAAACAAACTCTGCAGACATTCCTGCGATCGGAATGCGCTGGGATAATGACTGGCTCCCCACCTACATTATCGGCGGTTCTGTCTCGGCTGACTATATCGCAGACCCAAGAAACGGAAACGAGATAGAGCTCTCGCGCTTCGACGTCGATTACGGCGTTGCAAACGCAGGCAAAAGCTATACGTTTACCGTCAACGACGATCCTGCGTCTTATGACTACACATTCACCGTGCCTGACGACGGGATTGCGTGGCTCTGGGTACCGGAGGCGAATTCCGGCGACATTCCGCCCGTTCCCGCAGTCAACGCGCCGAAGCTTTCAATCGTTAACTGGTACGGCGACGTAAATCTGCTGCTCGATATGAGCGGTGTTACGGCGGAGGAGTATAAATGGTTCCGTGCAACATCCGCAAAAGGGCCATTTGAAGAAATAGCGACAACGGCGGTACCGAATTACACTGATAAGAAAGCGAATCTCGTTATGGGTACGGAGTACTGGTATTACGCCGAGGCGGACGGAGTACGTTCGGACACCAAGAGCATAACGCCCCAGAGCAGCAACTCGTCGAGCAATTGCAATGCGGGCTTCGGTCTGTTAGCGCTCCTTGGGTTACTTGCGCCAGCGGGCGTGATTCTGCGAAAACGCGGATAGTACAGTTTTAAACGGGGCATCAAGCATAAGGCCCGTTGATCGGAAATAAAAATCGAGCGGGGGAATGCTCTCTCGCTCGATTTCTTTTATCAGATGTGAGATACTATGAGAGCGACAAATCTCCTTTCAGGAGGAAGTCATATGGCCTTAATCTCAATCCTTTGTCCCTGTTACAACGAAGCGGAGAATCTCCCGCTGTTCTGGCGCACCCTTTCGGAGGCGCTCGGCGACTCACAGTATGAATATGAATATATTTTTGTCAACGACGGGAGCTCAGACGGCACGCTCGAATATTTAAAGCGGCTGGCGTCCGAAAACGCGCGGGTACGTGCCATTGACCTCTCGCGAAATTTCGGTAAGGAAGCTGCGCTTTCCGCTGCAATCGACTTCGCGGCGGGGGATGCGGTGATTCCCATCGACGCGGATTTGCAGGACCCGCCGGAACTGATTCCGGAGATGCTTCGCCTCTGGCAGGAAGGCTTTGACGTCGTCGAGGCGCAACGCTCCGACCGTGCGAGCGATACGTTTGGGAAGCGCTTAACCGCACATTTTTTCTATCGCTTTCATAATAAGATATCTTCGCCGAAGCTCACGGAGAACGCCGGAGATTTTCGTCTAATGTCCCGTCGTGTGGTAGATGTGATAAAAAAACTGCCCGAAAGCCAGCGTTTCATGCGCGGGCTTTTTGCCTGGGCGGGTTTCAAAACCACCGTCGTTCAGTATGTGAGACCGCCTCGCCCGGCAGGGGAAACGAAATATAACTATAAGAGCATGTGGCGCCTGGCGCTCGACGCAATCACATCGTTCAGCACTTTGCCGCTCCGGTTGTGGAGTTATATCGGCGCGGCGATTTCCATGACCGCGTTCCTCGGCACGCTTTATATCTTCGTACGAACGCTGGTATTCGGCAAAGATTTGCCGGGCTATGCGTCCACGATATGCCTGATTCTGTTCCTCGGCGGCGTGCAGCTGCTGGGCATCGGAATATTAGGAGAGTATCTGGGACGCACTTATATGGAAGTGAAGCACCGCCCGCTTTATGTAGTCGCAGATATTTACGGAGAAAACGAAGGTGGTGACAAGAAAAAATAACTGCTTTTGTGTAGTTAACCATACATAACATTCAAAAAGTAATATAAAATGGAGTAATTAGGAAGGAAATATTTTTCAAAGTCAGGCAGCGTAATTTTCAAACTTTAGAATTGAAAGGAAAGTGGGAACAATGAGGGCACGGAAATTCTTACCAGGTTTGCTTCTTTTATTCATGCTGCTTGCGGCGCTGCTTGCCGCAAATCCTGCAATTGCTGCGATTGACGTCACCAATATGGCCGATGATGTAGCGTATGAGGTAGCGGCGGCTTCGGGCGACGTCACGTTCACCGGCAATTATGACAAAGAAACGGAACGCATAGCAGATATGATTGGAACCGTTGGCGACAGTGCGGAACTAACTTTTGAAAACCTTTCGGTCGCACTGAAAAAGGATGAGTTCACTTATCATGGGAGCATCCTTCTTGCGAGCGCCGCCAAAACACAGCTCACCCTTTCCGGTAACAATACGCTCTCCTATAATACGGGTGCGCCCATTGTTGCTCGGGTTGAGAACGCCCTCACGATCACGGGCAAAGGCAGGCTCACAGTTTCTGCTCTAAATGCAAGCACCGCCCTCCCTGCCGGCGTTCCCGCAATTGGATCTGATGGTCATGCTTCAACTGGTTCAATTTTCATTGAAGGCGGGTATATCACTGCCTTGGGCTATAACGCCCCGGCAATCGGCGATGCCGCCACATCAGAAGAGCCCAAGAGAGAGATTAAAATTACGGGCGGCGTGGTTTATGCGAAATCAAATTCCGCGAGTTTCCCCGGCATTGCTCTTGGCAACGTGGATAATCAATCTCCGGTTTTCATCATGGGCGGCTCCGTTTCCGCGGACGTGCAGATGCCGAAAAATCAATTTGGCGATGATCTTCAGGTATATGCGCGCAATTTCGGTGCGAAGCACGTCGGCAAGAGCGTTTCTTTCTCTGTAGAAGGCCAAGAAAGATATACTTACGTTTTTGACGTCCCCGACGACGGCATTGCGTGGATTTGGGCGCCGAGCACGGCTGTTGTTCCCGAAGTTGCAGAAGTAACGCTTACCGGCAGCGGTTCAACCGGAGTTAATGTCCTAACCGTGACGGCCACGGGAGCGCCTACCGGCTATCTCTGGGCATATGCGCCCACGCTTGCCGATGCACAGGCACAGAGGTTTACAACTCTTACCACAACCCGGGAGCCTACCTATACTGACCTCGAGTGCCAGCTTGCCGAGCAACGCTTCTACACCGCCACAGCATTGTATGATGATGGATGGTTCCTATTTCAATTCGCCTTCGGACACACTAGCCCTGACAGCAGGGGGAGCTGACGTGACGGTTACCATTAATGCCGGTGAGATACTTTTGTCCGGCATGATTCTCTACGCTCAAGTTTCGGGCGGCACGGCAAGCGAATATGATTGGTACCGCGCGGAAATGCCTGCGGGACCGTTTACGCTGCTTGCTACAACAACCGCGCCTAACTATACGGACAAGACCTTAACCGGCGGCAAGGATTACTGGTATTATGTGGTCGCACGCGGAACTGACGCAAACGGCTACACATTTGAAAAACCTTCTCCTGTCATATGGAGGACTTCGAAAGCGAAAGTCGTATTGAGTGCAACATATTCATGGTTCCTGCGGCACGGCGCACTTCTCACCGCAGAAATTGAAGGCAGAGAAGACGCGAAAGAATTCGTCTGGAAGCGCACAGGGCCACAGAGTACCATTAACTATCAAACAGTTGCAACCACAAGCGAAGACTACTATTACGACGCTCCGCTCGAGAGAGGCGCAGCCTATACATATCAGGTTATCGTTGAATTTGAGAACGGAGATAAAATTGCTTCTAATTTCGCAGACATCACCATACGTGATAGCGACGGCGGATGCCTCAATATCGGATTCGGCGTATACAGCCTGTTTGGCGCGGCCCTGCTGCCGTTCACTCTATTGCGGCGGAAGAAAAAATAACGAGAAGGCTTAACGATCTATAAAACAGTAGGACGGGCGGAAGAATTTCTTCCGCCTGTTTTTTCCGCTTAGAAACGCCCAGTTGCACATGCGGACACAATTTAGACTTGACAGCATCTGGTTTTTCGTTATAATTGCTTTCGTGCTTCTACTGAGGCAGTATGCAATGCGCCTGTAGCTCAGTTGGATAGAGCAACTGCCTTCTAAGCAGTAGGCCAGGGGTTCGAGTCCCTTCAGGCGCGCCACTTTGAAATGTGCGTTATGGTGAGCATAGCTCAATTGGTTAGAGCACCGGACTGTGGCTCCGGAGGTTGCGGGTTCAATTCCCGTTGCTCACCCCACTAAACCGCAGTCTCAACGCGAATGTGGAACAAACGCAAGATGTATGCACCAGAGAAAGCATAATAAGGATCGCTAGCTCAACTGGCAGAGCACCTGACTCTTAATCAGGGGGTTACAGGTTCGATTCCTGTGCGATCCACCAGAACTTACAAAGCATGGCTTAACGCCGTGCTTTTTTTGTGCTTAAAATCTCTAGAAACTGCTTGACCTTAGAGCCACTCTAAGGCATATAATCACGACATCAGCAAAACGTATTGAATGGGGCGTGACATATGGCATGCAATTTTTCAGCGGCAGGAAACGGAGTAAGAAGATGACAGCTATTGTGCTCTTGGTTCTATCTTGCGCCGTAGGCGGTCTCTTTCTTTATATGAAGCCGAGCCTCGGCAGAGCGCCCGACGGGGAACGGCTTGCCCGCATAGAATCCTCGCCAAACTATCGCGACGGAGTTTTTCATAACACGCTTCCTACAACAACGCTCACCGAAGATAAGAATTTCATCGTTTCCATGGCCGAGTTTCTGTTCGGCGGCAGCGATCGCCAGAAACCGCGCGCACCGCTTCCGGCAAAGCCGATCGATTTCGCCGCGCTGCCGGCAGATAAAGACGCCGTGATCTGGATGGGGCACTCTACGCTTTATCTTCAGATGTCCGGCGCGAAGATACTCGTCGATCCCGTATTCAGCACCTATGCAGCGCCGCTGCCGTTTATGAACCGGGCTTTTGCATCGACAAACACATACGGCGCGCAGGATATCCCCGCGCTTGACGCAGTCCTGATCACACACGATCACTGGGATCACCTAGACCGTCCCTCGATTCTTGCGCTGAAGGAGAGGGCCGGGCGTTTTATCTGTCCGCTCGGCGTCGGTGCACACCTGGCATATTGGGGCATTCCCGCGGATAAGATTATCGAAACCGACTGGAACGACGCATACGACCTTACGCCCGCCTTGCGCATCCACACGCTTGAGGCACGCCATTTCTCCGGACGTCTGCTAAACCGCAACATGACGCTCTGGGGTTCTTTTCTGCTCGAAAGAGACGGACGCAGGGTCTTCATCAGCGGAGACACGGGATACGGACCGCATTTTGCAGAGATCGGCGCGCGCTTTCCGGGAATCAATCTTGCAATCGTTGAAAACGGGCAGTACAACGAGGACTGGGCAACGATCCACCTAATGCCGCACGAACTTTTCAAAGCTGCGGAGGACCTTGCCGCGAAGAAAATGATTACGGTGCACAACGGAAAGTTCGACCTGTCGCAGCACGCCTGGGACGACCCGTACGAAGAGGCGCTCGCGCACGCGGAGGATTCGCCCGTTACGCTTCTGACTCCGATGATGGGGGAAGTTGTCCTGCCGGACGATGAGCAGATTTTTTCCTATTGGTGGAGGGAAATCGACTGAAACACGCGCAATATTTACGCAATCTACGCGAGTTCCAGTGAGCCAAAGAAACGATGTAAAACGCTCCATGCTGTCCTATGATGTGGACATACGAAAGAGACACACCACGAAAGGAGAACATGGATATGAAAACGCATGAAGTTCTGCTGCACGATAAGGATTGCAAAATCTGCAAGATGGGCGACCGGGTCTATATGTGGGGAGACAAGATCCTGATCGCGCACTACGACGGAGAGAAACTCTACCTGACTTCGTCCGACATCTGGGACGGTCCGGTTGACCGCGCGGAAATCTTCTTCGAAGCGACAACCATTTCGAAAGACGTACCGCGTGAAAAAGTGGCGCAGAAGGTGCTCAACCAGTTTGAGGACGAGATCGACGACGACACAAGGGAAGCGATCGACCACCTGCGCATTTAAAACACAGCCAAATTGTGAGTAAAACCAGGGCCTTCCGCGCGGAGGGCCTTT
>JAJDJB010000022.1 GCA_030266985.1 Synergistaceae bacterium OttesenSCG-928-D05 | reverse complement strand
GCTGTACGTTTTATTTTTTGAGTCCCGAGGTCCGGTGTTTTTTTGCCTCTTAAATCAGCGGGGGATGAGTGAGAATCTGTGGATGAGGATACGACGTTTCGCAAAAGCGTCGTGCCGGAAGAGCAGCATTGATATGAGGCAATTGCACGTTTCTCCCGCGAAAAAGGAAAGGTAGATTCCGTAAGCCCCGAAAAATCCCGGCAGGATCAGCAAAAAGAGCTGCACGAATCCGATGCAGCGAAGCACGGAAATCAGGATCGACTTCGCCTCCCGGCTGCGCGCCTGGAAGTAGAGAATACTCATGAGCGAGACGCCGACAGGGAAGAAGCCCAGAAAATAACAGCGCATCATTTGAACGGCTGTCTCTACGAGGTTCGCGTCTTTGCTGAAGAGGCCGGCTAGATTTTTGCCGAAAATAAAAATGAGCGCGTAAAAGAAAAGGGAGAGCGCGAGGCAGGAGAAAACGCCCATTTTATATACGCTCCGCACGTTCTTATTGTTGCTGCAGCCGTGGTTGTAGCTGATAATCGGCTGCGCGCCCTGCACGACCCCGATCAGCACCATGTTGAAGATTGAGCAGATATACATGACGACGCTGTAGGCGGAAATACCCGCGACGCCGATCCGCGCGACGATCACGATATTAAAGCTGAGCGCGACTGCGGACTGGCTGAATTCCATCAAAAATGACGAAAATCCGTTATATACGATTTTTGCAATCTCAGGGAGATGGAAACGCGGTTTTGTCAGGCGAAGCGTCCTTTGGGGCGAGCGGAAATGCGTCGCGTAGATCGCCACGGAAACCCACTGCCCGATTCCGGTTGCGACTGCTGCGCCCGTGATGCCCCAACCGAAGCGCATGATAAAAAAGTAGTCCAGGATAATATTCGTCACTGCGCCGCAAAGCGTACCGAGCATCTCAAGTTTCGGCGCGCCGTCGTTGCGAATGAAAATGCTGAGGCCGAGCCCCGGCATGAAGATGATTCCTGAAAGCGCCATCCACGCAAGATAATTCGCCGCGCCTGCGAGCAGGGTTTCGTCCGCGCCCATCATGGTGCAGAATTGTTCTGCGAACAGGATGGCGGCAAAGTTGAAAATCAAACTGGCGGCAAGCAGAATAGACATTGACTGCGCGAAAATGTTGTTTGCGCGGGAAAAATCTTTGCGCCCCTTGCTGCTTGAAAAGAGATTCGCTCCGCCGATTGCGAGCAGCATTGCAATCGCGATTTGCAGCATGATAAAAGGATAGACGATATTGACCGACCCGAGCGCGAGCGCGCCGATGCCGCGTCCTACAAAAATGCCGTCAACGACTGTGTAAAGAGAGGAGATGACCATGCCGAGTACCGAAGGTACTGCAAACTTGAAAAATTCCTTGCGAATCGCCCGATTGGCGGGCAGTGTGCTGAAAATGGTGAACATTACGCCTCCGTCCAGGCTGCGCGACGAAAAAAGATAAACGAAATCCGCTTCGCAACGTCAGCCGTCGTAAAAACAAAATTCGCTTATCCGGTATATGGCGTTCTGCGGTAAGAACTCCCAAAGACCCTCCGCGTACGGAAGGGTATTATGCCACTTAGAAAATGAATGTCAAGCGGCGGGATGGAAAAGAAAAATGGAATCCGCCGCTTGATACCGCTTCTTTTTATTTTTTGAGTCCCGAGCCTGTGAGCGGAACGACGATTTTTGCGCCGTGCTGCCCATTTGCGAAATATTTTTTCGCTGCGGCGACTGCGACGCCCGAGGTCGGCTCGCAATAAATCCCCATTGCCGCAAGCTCGTCTTTACAGGCGAGCACTTCTTCGTCTTCGACGGTGAGAAAATCTCCGCCGCTTTCGCGTACCGCCTGAATCATTTCCTCGATGCGCATCGGCGTACCGACGGCGATCCCCTCCGCCGCGGTGGGGGAGGCGGGCTGCGGTTCCAGTCCTTTGAATTTACTGTAGACCGGCGTACAATGCGCGCTTTGCGCCGCGATGATCTTTGGGAGTTTGCCGAATTCTTTAAATCCGAGATAAACGCCGAGTAGCATCGTTCCGTTCCCGGCGGGAACGACGACATAATCCGGTATGCCGCACTGTTTGATGATTTCAGGTACGATTGATTTCGTCCCTTCGAAAAAGAGCGGATTGTACACGTGCGAAGCGTAGTATACTTTTTGCGCGGCGGCCTGGATTGCGTGCGAAGTGTCGTCGCGTGAGCCGGGGACTTTCACAAGGTTTGCGCCGTATGCCTTGACTTGTTTGATTTTGCCCTCCGAAGTTGACTCCGGAACATAGATGGAGCACTTAATCCCCGCCGCCGCGCAATATCCGGCGATTGCCGCGCCCGCGTTGCCCGAGGAATCTTCCACGACTTCATTGATGCCGAATTCTTTGAGTTTGTTGATCAGCACGTATGCGCCGCGATCTTTGAAAGAGCCGGTCGGCATGTAATAATCGAGCTTGAGCTGCATCGTCACGCCGCCGAGTGTGCGTTCGAGCATGGGCGTATCCGTTTCGCCGATGCTCACAAGCGGATTGACGATTTCGACCGATTCGTGCCCGAGTTCAAACAGTCCGCCGCATTCGCATTTATAATCCATCCCGTCCGCGGGATATTTTTTGCCGCAGTTTTTGCAATAAAAGAACATTTCGACGCCCCCGAGAAAAAAATTATGTCCGCCTTTAGTTTACATCTACGGCGGAATTCGGACAACAAAAAACGCGCCTCCGAACGGAAGCGCGCTTTTATAATTTTTATGCTGTTTTACTTCTTGAGTTTAAACGCAACGGTCGTCTCGGGCGAATAGTTCTTGAACGTGAGGGTTTCCGTAATGTAGAGGTTCACGTCAGAGCCTTCCGTCGACTGGTAGCCGATCGAGAAGTCCTGGCCGATCACGAGTTCGTTATCGCCGCCGCGCAGCGAGATTAGGAAACATGCGTCGATCTGGCTCGAAAGTACATATTTCTCAACGACTTTATTCACACGTTTTTTGAGCGGATAGCCGCCCTTGGCCGAGGATTCGATTTTCGTCCACAGCGCGTATGGCGCAACGAGCGCGTACGGGCCGTCGACGTTAGCGTCTTTCAGCACCTGAATCGCCTTCGTGATCGTCTCAACGATCGCATCGTCGTCCAGCTTCATGTCGAGCGGTTTGTTGTCGGTATCGGAAAGCAGACCGATCATTTGCGCCTGCTCGATTCCGTAATAAATCGCCATGTCTTCGAACATTGCCGCCTTGCGCGCCGCTTCCTGTACCGGTGCGTGGTCGACCGTTTTGTTGCCGCGCGCGATGTCGTCCAGTGCCCAAATCGGCATTTTGAACGGAACGCGAATCTCGGTCATCGGTGTGACTTTGCGCGTGCCGTAGTAGACGCCGTCAACGGGAGTTCCGTCTACGAGGTCGAGTGTCCCTTCGGAAAGCGCGTCGTAATTCCAGCCCTTCGGTCCCGTAAAGTCTACGACCTTACGGCCGGAAAGCGCGTTTTTCAATACCTTTGTCGCTTCTTCGTCAAGCTCCTCCCATGCTTCCTGGGGGATCGGAGCGATTGTTCTTTTTAGAAAATCCATCTTCATTTCTCCTTTCGCGTTGCTTTTTTCATCAATCTTAAAGTTTGCCTATATCGAGGCTTTTTCCTTCGCCGCCGCTTTCCCCGCCCGCGGTGTTCATATCTTCAATCTCCGTAATCGGCGCGGTGGTGAACAGATAATCGCGAAGTTCGTTGTCCCATCCGTCCATGTTGCGGCGCAGCCATTCAAGAATCATCGCCGCGTGCTCTTTTTCTTCGTCCCTGTTGTGCTCCATGAGTTTCTTGAGCTCCGGGTCTTTCGCAGTCTGCACTCTCTGATGATAGAAGTCTATTGCTTCAAGTTCCTCGCGGAGGCTTTTCATCGCCTTCGCGATATCCTGCGCATCCGGTCCAATCTTGTCAAACGGCTCTGTGTAAACTTCTGACATTACATCCAAACTCCTTTCGGTTACATGTAATTTGATATTCTTTTACGATAATAATGATACCTTGCAGGATTTTTCATGCGTCAGCATTATTGCTTGTTATCCAATATGATGAATTGACGATATTGCCGCGCACGTAAACGCGCTGCAATTTACGGTTCTTAATCTTCTACGAAGAGGGGTTGCGCGCCCCCGGCGCTGATATCACAGTAACCCTGATCAGTCAGTTTCAGCTCGGGGATGACGGAAAGCGAGAGGAAACTAAGCTGCATGAAAGCCTCCGCATTGTCGGGGTTCAGGATTTTTCGCGCTTCGGCGAGTTTTGCGGTCTCTGCGCACAGTTCGTCGAAAGGCAGCGTGCTCATCAGTCCGCCGACGGGAAGTTCAAGTTTCGCTAGCACAAGATCGCCGTCCGTCAAAACGATTCCGCCGCCCATGGCGTACAGAGTGTCGAGCGCCTTTTTGATCGACGTGTCGTCCGCTCCGATGCAGGTGTAGTTGTGCGCGTCATGTGCGATGGAAGACGCGATTGCGCCCCGTTTCATCCCGTAATTATGGACGAAACCGACAGCGGTGCGCCCGGTCCCCTGGTTTTTTTCCACGACGACAAGCTTCGCGATGTCGCGATCGGGATCCGCCGTAATCAGTCCGTCTTTTACTGTCGGCGTCATTTCAAGGCGTTTTGTGATGACCTGACCGCGGATCGTGCCGATCACATTGATACGCGGCGCCTTAATTGCATTTTTAGGCGGACGCACTTCTATTTCCTGAAGCAAAGGCATAGGCACGGAATTTTTATTGCCGGGGAAACGGCGCGAGTCGGCGCCCTCGATCGGCAGTACAAGTTTGCCGTTCTCCGCCACGAGATTCCCGCGCTTCCAAACTTTTTTGGCTTTGCAGCTTTCCAGCGTGTCGAGGAGCACGATGTCCGCGATTCTGCCGGGCGCGATCGCGCCTCTGTCGAAAAGCTGGAAGTACTCCGCAGGGGAAAATGTCGTCATTCGCAGCGCAGCCAGAGGGGAAACGCCCTCCGCGATCAGCTCGCGGATACAGCCGTTCATGTGTCCGCGCTGACGGATGAAGTCAGGAGAAATATCGTCGCTGACAGCCATTGCGCGTGTCGTCAGAAATTCGTTTTCGCGAATCAGCGGCGCAAGCGCGGTGAGGTTGCGCGCGGTAGCGCCCTGCCGCACCATGAGCCACATGCCGAGGCGCAGTTTTTCCAGCGCGTTTTCGATCGATTCGCATTCATGGTCGCAGGACGGGCCGCCCAATATATAGGCGATGAGGTCCGCGCCCTCCAACTGCGGGGCGTGTCCCGTAATAATTTTGCCTTTCGCGGCTTCCAGCTTCGACCACACGTCGCGGTTGCCAAGGTAAACGTCGGGGTAATTCATCATTTCCCCGAGGTGCGTACAGATACCCTCGTCGAACAGCTCCCGGATATTCTTGGCCGTCAGCATCTCGCGCGGCGTTTCGAAGTTTGAAGCGGGAACGCAGGAAGGCGCGCCGTAATAAATATCCAGCGGCAGTCCCTGGCTCTCCGCGTACATGAAGCGGATGCCTTCCATGCCGCATGTATTGGCGATTTCGTGAGGGTCGGGCATGATTGTTGTAGTTCCAAGCGGGACAATCGTCGCAGCGAGATTCCGCGGGGTCATAAAGGTACTTTCGACGTGCATGTGTCCGTCAATAAAGCCCGGCACGATCGTTCCGCCGCTGCAATCGACGACCTCCGCCGCTTCGTATCCTTCTCCGATGCCGACGATGATCCCGTCCTTAACCGCGATATCCGCGGTTTCATATTCCATCGTAAACACGTTCGCAAATCGGCCGCCTTTTAAAAGCAGATCAGACGGTTCTTCCCGGCGCGCAGCTCTGAGTAGTTCCCTCATTTTGAAATCACCTCATATCTATTATAATGAAGGTGATAAAATTAGGCCTGCGTAAAATCACGGGGGGATGCAAATGCACGAGTGCTCATGTTCAGAAGGTAATATCTATGATTTCATCTGCGAGGTCGTAAGTTCCGAAGCGCTGACGAACAAAATGACGTGGCTGACCGTAAAATGCCCGGAACTTGCCCGGCGGGCGCGTCCCGGAAACTGCGTCATGGTCTTTCCCTCGCTTGGTTTAGACCCGATTCTCGGCAGACCTTTTGCGGTCGCGGACGTCGATCCGGAAAAAGGAGAGCTTTCGGTCTGCTACGCGCTCGTCGGCCGCGGCACAAAAATGCTGGACGAAGCGAAGCGGGGTGACAAGCTGCGTGTGCGGGGTCTCTTCGGCACACATCTGCCCGTTGGCGAGAAAAAGATCCACCTTGCAAGCGGCGGCGTCGGTGTGGCAATTTTCCTGCTTTATAACAAAATATATCGCGACAAGGTCGCGGGATTTTATCTCGGCGTGCCCGGCAAAGGATACGAACGCTGCGCCGAAAAAATTTCCGCGCTTGCGCCGAACGCGAAAATATTCTGCGACGACGGCGCATTCGGCGCGGGGGATTCCATGTTCAAAATACTCCCGAAAGAACTTGGCGAAAACGAAGAAATCTGGACCTGCGGCCCGCTGGGCTTCTTCAAAGCTGCGCAGCGTCACTTTGCAGCGCAGCCGGAAAAACTTTTCTTCTCGCTTGAAAACCGCATGGCATGCGGCTATGGCGGCTGCATGGGCTGTGTCGTAGAGACCGCGAACGGACTGAAACGCGTCTGTGTGGACCAATCCCTGTTCCGTTCGGATGAGGTGAGTCTTGATGACTAACATTGATCTTTCCGTAAAAATTGGTTCTCTGGAACTTGAATCTCCTGTTGTTGTCGCGTCGGGCGTATGGCCTTACGAAGCGGAATTCTGGAGCGCCGAGAAGCTGGAGGGCATCGGCGCAATCTGTACAAAGGCGATCAGTTTGAATCCGCGCAGCGGCAACAAAGGCGTGCGCGTCTGGGAAAGCACGGCCGGCATGATGAACAGCATCGGCCTTCAAAACGTCGGGGTGCAGGGATTTATCGATAAATATCACGCACGCGTTACGACATGCGGGAAGCCTGCGGTCGCAAACGTCGTCATGGAGCGCGAATTTGAAACGGAAGAAACGCTCATGCGTTTGCAGGACGCGGGCGGGATCGCCGCGGCGGAGCTCAACATTTCATGTCCCAACGTCGACGGCGACGGAATGGCTTGGGGTGTAGAAACATGCAGCGCCGCGCAGGCGGTGCGCTCTGCGCGTAAGGTATGGAAGGGACCGCTGTGGGTCAAGATGACGCCCCAGTCGCCAAACCCGGCTGCCGTTGCAAAGGCCATCGAGGACGAAGGCGCGGACGCGCTTGTCGTTGCGAATACATGGCTTGGTATGGGCATGGACATGGCGAAAGGGAAGCCCGCGTTTGACCGCGTCGTGGCTGGGCTTTCCGGCCCTGCGATTTTCCCGCTCGCGCTGCGTATGGTGTGGCAGGTCTGCGGCGCTGTGAAAATACCGGTGCTCGGGTGCGGCGGCGTCACAACGGGAGAAGACTGCGCCGCGATGATGATGGCCGGCGCTTCCGCGGTCGAAGCGGGAACGGCGTTCTTCCGCGACGTCAAGGCAGGCGCGCATATTTGTGCGGAACTGCCTGCGGTTTTACATGCGCATAGAGTGGAAAACGTTCGCGCGCTGATCGGCATGGCGCGCGGGAACTGAACCTAACCCGCAGAGCTTTTAGGTAATACTTAAAATCACACAGACCCGGCGCTTATGCCGGGCCTGTTTTTTATTCTTGCGCTTTGCTCTCCGTCCATGTTTCGTCAAGCTTCGTGTTTTTCAGTGCGTGAATCAAGTTGCTTTTGATTTCCGGCGCCAGCTTTTCGAGTTCCAATAACATCTCTTTGGCCGTTTTTCGTTTGGAGTCGTCGGCGTACGGACAGCAGGAGCTCGTTACGGGCAGTCCGAGCCGTTCCGCTTCGATCGTAATCTTTTTTTCTTCTATATAGACGAGCGGGCGGATGACCCGCACTTCGGTGCGGCTCATGAATAAATGCGGGTGATAGCACTTAAAACGCCCGCCGTAAAGCAGATTAAGCAGCACAGTTTCCGCGGTGTCGTCTTTGTGGTGCCCGAGCGCGAGAACGCTGCAATCAGCCTTGCGCGCCGCGTTTGCGAGGATGCCGCGCCGAAGGTTCGCGCAAAGGCTGCATGGCGATCTTTCGTCGCGAATCTCCATTATTTTATAGGTTGGATGGTTTATAATCTCAAGAGGGATATCCAACGCCGTCATGTATTCGGTAACACCGGAAATGTCCATCTGCCCGTCTGACTGATCGATGAGGCAGGCAGTGAGCTCAAATTTCACAGGGCTTCTGTGACGGAGCGTTGCAAGGATCAGAGACAGCAGCAGGCTGTCTTTGCCGCCGGAGAGGCCGATCATGATCCGGTCGCCGGGCTGTATCATGCGATAGTCGCGTATGGATTCTCCCGCATAGCGGAGCATTTTCTGGGAAACCTGGTAACGTTCTTCGAAATCGCTGCTCAGGGGAAACCCTCCTTTGATGTTTTTACTTGTACCGGCACAATCGCCGGAATTATATCCTACCACATCCGGAGGCGCAGGATGAAGAAAAATAGAGTTCTTCTCGCCGGTGAGAACAGGCTTTTTATAGATTCTATCAAGACGATACTGGAGCGCGAGGCTGATTTTGCGATTCTGGGCTGCGTTTCTTGCGGTGTGGACGCGATTCGCTCCGCGCGCGAGACATTTCCGGACGTGATCGTCGCCGACCAGTTGTTGCCGGACATCAACCTGCTGCAAGTCGTACGCGAGGTGCGCATCACGCAGAAGAACGCGAAATTCTTATTCCTGATCAAAGAAGAGACAAGTGAACTGCTCGCGATCCTTGGAGAGACGAAGAACGTTGGCATCGTGCAGAATACGTCGGACGTATACGAATTGATATTGGCATTGCGCTCCGTCTCTAAGGGAGAAAGCTATATCAATCCGGGCACGATTACAAGCCTGCGGGCGATCCCGTCGGACGGACGCGCCTTTGAAGATCCGCTCTCGGAGATCACGCAGCGGGAAAAAGACGTCCTTTATTGGCTGGCGAAAGGCATGACGAACAAGGAAATTTCAAAAACGCTGGTTTTGTCGGAAAAAACCGTCAAAAACCACGTGAGCCATATCCTGCGGAAGCTGGACCTTACGGACAGGACGAAAGCTGCGGCGCTGGCCTGGCAGGAGGGGCTTCCCATGATGTCGGAGGAATTTTTTCTCCCCCCGAACGGTGCGAGCGGTTTATGATGTCAAAAAAATCTTCCGTTAGTGGTTTTTGCCTTGCAGGAACGCGATGTATACGAATTGTTCTATTTATAGCGCGCGACAAAGCCGCTCGATTATGGTAATATCCCTAGTGCGGAAGAAACAAAAACGCTTTTACAAACAGCCTAACGTGTTCTGTATTTGGTTGAGGGGGCTGGATTTTTGTCGGTAAGAAAAAGTTTCACACTGTTCCTTTCTATTGTCGCTGTTTCGGCTATGGGAGTCATCTTTTTCAGTATAGACGCGGCGACGTTCGATATCCTGAAAAATGCGGATCGTTCCCTTATCGCTCTGGCTGCACTGCTTGTCGTGTGCGGCTGGTGCTTGGATTCGATGAAGTTCATGCTCTTGGCGCGCGCTGCGGGCGAACGCCTTCCTTTTAAACTTTCCATCTCACTCGTCTGGATTAACTATTTTGGGAGCGCAATCACGCCGATGCAAAGCGGCGGCGGACCTTTCCAGATTTACCTGCTGTACAGACACGGCGTTTCGGTCGGGAAATCCATAGCGATCACACTGGTGCGCACATTGCAGGTGCTTTTCCTTCTGGCGCTTACCGTTCCCTTTGCGCTGATGGCCGAGCCAGAGTTTGCAAAGGAGCATTGCATGATGATTTGGGTTGTCGGATACGTCATGCTTTTCATTGTGGTGGCCGGTTTTCTTCTCGTCGTCAGCGTTGTACGGCCTCAATGGATTAAGCGCTGGAGCAGCGGTTTTCTCGTTCGGATTCGCCGCTTTGGCTTCATTCGTCCGCGGAAACTCGTCAAAGCAGCGCGCTGGGTCAATGCGGAAATAGACTGTTATAACGCGAACATAAAGCTCTTTCTGTCCGCCGGCAGGAAGTGGCTCTTTCTTTCACTTCTGGTTGCGCTCGTCAACCTGTGGGTTTACCTCTCCATTATGCCGTGCCTGATTAAAGCGCTCGGGTTTGAAGTACAGTATTTTGAATGTATCCTAGCCGAAGCGCTCCTGATCTTCCTGCTCTATTTCGTCCCGACGCCGGGAGGAAGCGGCATTGCGGAAGGCGGCGCCGCCGCGGTTTTCGCTATCTTTGTTCCGTGGAACCTGGCTGGTATAATGGGCGTTATTTGGCGGATGCTCTCCGAATATAGCGGTGTCGCGCTGGGTACGGGGATCGCACTGCGACTGCTTGGCTGGGGCGGTGCGGAAGAAGTAATGTCTGTAGAGGATGGGGTTTCGGCAGATGAAAGTCAGTAAGAAAATTGGGCAAATTGCATTCAAGCTGCGGGGCGCTTTTTGGGGCGTCTTCGCTGCAGGCGTTTTGATTTTTCCCGGCACGTTTGAGCTTCGCCGTTTCATATTGGGACTTGTTATCCTGCTTGCAGGGCAGGCGCTGCGCCTTTGGGCCGCCGGATATATTCCAAAATACCGCACCGAGGTGATCGGCGCGCCCGTGCTTGTCACATGGGGGCCGTACAAGTGGGTTCGAAATCCGCTATATGCCGGTAACGGCATTATGGGACTCGGCTGGGCGCTCATGGTTGGCTGGGGCTGGGTGATCGCTTTTACCATTGCGTTTTTGCTGCTCTACTGTCTGATCGTGATCCCGGCGGAAGAAGAATTTTTAGAAGAAAAATTTGGCGAGGCATATCGCGATTTCAAGCGAAACGTTCCCGCACTCATCCCGTTCCCGCGCGCGGGATTTCCCGAAAAATCGCCGAACGAGCAGCCGTTTGATTCGAAACGCGCGTGGGCGGAGGA
Source organism: Synergistaceae bacterium OttesenSCG-928-D05 (assembly GCA_030266985.1). GTDB lineage: Bacteria > Synergistota > Synergistia > Synergistales > Synergistaceae > JAJDJB01. The sequence continues at coordinate 17,699 of JAJDJB010000022.1, read as the reverse complement.
GATTTACTCGATTCGCATGAATATCTTTGTTACCGCGGCTATTATGGTACGCCTTTACTTCTCTTAAGAACACGGTGCTTATGCGCCACTAACTTAACAATACAAAGCCCCGCGATCTTCAGCGTAATAAAGCATACGCTTCCGGTCTCGGGGCTTCCCATTGCGTAGTTACTGGTGAAGAAACTAAGCGACCTTGCACACCATTACACGGTCGGATTTTTTGTGTAGCTTTGTGTGGAATATCTTTTTACGCCGGGCTGTTTAGGAAAGCGTTTTGTAGCGTGTCGTCTGCCGCGGTTCTTCCGCCGGGGTCATGACGTTCAATGTGTCCAGGTCGATCACCATTCCGTCGCGTGCCGAGAGCACGCGCGTTTCTTTTGTCGAAATTGCCTTTGCGAAGCTGTCGGGGTTTTCGGCCTGCAGGATGATCATGCCCATGTGCGTCATTGTGACGAGTTTCGGGTGGAGACGCTGCAAAAGCTCCGCTGCGTCCTCAATCGACATGTGATCGAGACGCGGTTTTTTGTCGGGAAAGGTTGCGTTGATCGAAAGAAATTCGCAGTCGCGGTAGCGTTCCGGGAAAAAATCAAGCGGTTTCGTGTCGCTGATCAGGCCCCATGTCAGCAGTCCGGATTTTCGGAAAATGTAGCCGAAACAATCAACGCCGTGATGGATATGTTGCACGGGTTCCACGGAAACGCCGTTCTCAAGTTCAATCGGAACGCCGTCTTCGCAGATAAAGACCTGGCCGACTTTTTTCGCCATATATTTCAGCAGCACGGGATCGTCTCCGTGGACAGAGTCGTCCGGCAGCACGACTGCGCCCTGCTGTTCAAAACCGCCGCCGGTCATCGCCTCGGCCAGCACGTTAATGTCTGTACTGTGGTCGAGGTGTTTGTGCGTCAGCAGAATCGCGCGCAGAAGGTGCGGATCGAGCGCCGGTTCCGCAGCGCAAATATGCGTGAGCGCCCCCGGCCCCGGATCGATCGCGCCGGTGAGCCCGCCGTAGCGGAACCACATGCCGCCGGTCGACCGCGCCTGCAGGACCATAGTGAAGCGCGCGCCGCCCGTTCCGATGTATTTGACGAAATTCTCAGGGTAAGATTCCAGGGTAAACGTTGTTCTTCCTCCAGATGGCCTCAATATGCGTTACGTATCCAGTAGATTTTACCACCACTTGTAATTTTGGCCGTTTTTCCTCAGTTTTGTTCTTCTTTCTTTATAGTCCGGAATGTGTCTGGCGACTTCCGCCCAGAATGCGGGGGAGTGGTTCATGTGCAGCAGATGCGTGAGCTCGTGGATGACGACGTACTCGAAGAGGTCGTCCGGCACGAGGGCGAGGCGCGTGCAGAAGGTGATGCTGTTCTTCGAGCTGCAGCTTCCCCAGAGTGTCCTCACATTTTTTACGTGGACGGTAGTCGGCGCGACTTTCAGGCGCTTCGTCCACGCCGGGAGCGTTTCCCTGAGTCTGTCGAAAAGCCGCCGTGCGTACCACCTGCCGAGCAGCTCCGCCTCCGAACCGCGTGCGTCGCTGCGCAGCAAAAATGAATAGCCGTCAAATTGAAAGATGGGGGCCGATGTGTCGGACACCCAGCGCAGCGGATATTGCACGCCGCGAAAGTAAAGCAGTTCTCCTTCGCGGAATTCGCGCGGCTGCGGGATATCGCCGATTCGCTTTTCCACGCGTGCGATGATCGTTTCAATCTCTTTCGAGAGCGTTTTTCTAAGCGTATCCGCCGAACAGTTTGCGGGCGCGCCGATGAAATAAGCTCCGGACGCATCGATACCGACTGTGATGCGCTTTCTCCTTGCGCTCTTTCTGATCTCATATTCTTTTCCGGCTAGCGTGATCGTCTCTTCCATCGACCTGAAACCTCCAATGGTGCGTTATACTTACTATAACAGCAAAAACGAAATTGCAAGGACATTGGAGAATCTCAGTTGGATAAAAAAAATAGTTTCACAAAGAAGAAAAGCGCTGCGCCTTCGGACAGGCGCGGCAAGTTCCTGCCCGTCAACAAAGCGGACATGGCTGCGCGCGGGTGGGATGCGCTTGATTTCCTGATCGTCTCGGGCGACGCGTATGTCGACCATCCGAGCTTTGGTCATGCGATCATTTCGCGCTGGCTCGAGCGTCTAGGTTTTCGCGTCGGTGTTGTCGCACAGCCCGACTGGCGCGGCACGGAAGATTTCGCGCGCATGGGAAAACCGCGGCTTGGCGTAATGGTCGCGGCAGGCAACCTGGACTCGATGCTGAGCCACTACACGGCTTCCAAAAAAAAGAGGCGCACGGACGATTATTCACCTGGCGGCCGGGCCGGACTGCGCCCCGACCGCGCTACCATCGTCTACTGCAACCGCATTCGCGAACTCTGGAAGGATATCCCGCTGATAATCGGCGGGATCGAAGCAAGCCTGCGGCGTTTCGCGCATTACGACTACTGGGCGGACGACTTGCGCCGTTCCATCCTGGCGGACAGCCGCGCCGACCTGCTTGTCTATGGCATGGGGGAACTTGCCGTTGCGGAAATCGCCGCCGCGCTTGAAAACGGCGTGTCGGTTTGCGAGATAACGGACGTTCCGGGTACGTGCTGGAAAACGCATGAGCCGGAGACAACAGACGCGCTGACGCTCCCTTCATACGATGAAGTCCGCGGTGATAAGCAGGCGTTCGCGGAAGCTTTTGCGATCAGCTACAAAGAACAAAACCACATACGCGGCAAAAAACTTGTCCAGGATCAGGGCGCGTGGCATGTCGTCCAGAATCCTCCGGCGAGACCGCTTTTGACGGAAGAGATGGATGAAATCTACGCGCTGCCTTACGCACGCTCGTGGCACCCGGACTATGACGCGGCAGGCGGGGTTCCCGCGCTTGCCGAAGTGAAATTCAGCATCACGAGCCACAGGGGATGTTTTGGAGAATGCGGCTTTTGTTCGCTTGTCTTGCATCAGGGGCGCATCATTCAGCGCAGGAGCGACGAATCCATGATTGCGGAGGCGCGGCTTTTCCAGCGTGACAAAGACTTTAAAGGATACATCCACGACGTGGGCGGCCCGACGGCGAACTTTACGCAGCCCGCGTGCGCGGAGCAGGAGCATCGCGGCGCTTGTCAGCACAGGGCTTGCCTCTATCCGGAGCCGTGTGCGAAATTGCGCGCCGACCATTCGGACTACATTGCGCTGCTGCGAAAGCTGCGGGCGCTGCCGGGCATTAAAAAGGTCTTTATCCGCTCCGGCATCCGCTACGACTATATGCTGGCGGACAAAAAGCACGACTTCCTGAAAGAACTTTGCGAGCACCACGTGAGCGGGCAGCTCAAAATCGCGCCGGAACACGTGAGCGCGCAGGTTCTGCGCTTCATGAAAAAACCGCCGCGCGCCGTGACGCGCTCCTTTATTGACGCCTACAAAGCGGCGAATGAGACGCTGGGGAAGCAGCAGTTTCTTGTTCCCTACTTTATGTCCGCGCATCCGGGCTCCGGACTGCGCGAAGCGGTTGAACTCGCGGAGTTTATCCGGGACAGCGGGCTGCGTCCGGAGCAGGTGCAGGATTTTACGCCGACACCCGGCTCCCTGTCCACCGTTATTTTTTACACTGGTTTCGACCCGTTCACCGGGGAAAATGTCCATGTTCCGCATGACGCAAAAGAACGGAAATTGCAGCGCGCACTGCTCCAGTATTGGGTCCCGGAGAACGCGCCGCTTGTTCGGGAGGCGCTGCGCGCCGCACGGCGCACCGACCTGATTGGGTATGGCCCGGAGCACCTTGTAAAACCGGAGGTAAAGCAAACGGAAAAAAAACGAAACACTATGGACAAGAGAGGGCGCAGGATATAAAATGCACCTTGAGCCAGAAAAAGCAATTCTAGGAGGAACACGATGAAGAAGTTTGCAATTCTTATAGCGGTGGTTTTTGCGATTATGGCAACGGGTACGGCCGTTTTCGCGGCGAATGAAAAAGTTGGGTTCCTGGACGAGGCCTACGTGCTCTCGCAGTACGACAAATTCAGGCAGGCGCAGGAACAGTTCGAGCAGATCGGCAGGAAAAAGTCCGAAACTGCAAAGGCTGCTTTCGATAAAGAGACCGACGACACGAAGAAAGCGCAGATCGTACAGAACATGCAGCTTGAAATGCGCGAAGAAGAAGCGAAGCTCCTGAGCCCCGTTTTTCAGGAACTGAACCGCATCGTGGAAAAAGTCGCCAAGGCGAAAGGCGTCACGATCGTAGTCAACAAAGGGCTCATCTACTACGGCGGCGTGGATCTCACGAACGACGTGATAACGGAACTCAAGAGAAAGTAATTTACACTTAATTTACAAAAAAAGCGAAGACCGCCCTTTCGGGCGGCTTTTTTTGTGCCGCACCCCTTTTCTATCAAAGCGGCTTCCGTTACAATGGAATTACAAAAAAGAGCGGAGGAGGTGCGATCTATGGCGTTGGTATGGATGATTTTCGGTTATCTGGCCGGTTCATGTCCCACTGGCTATCTAGTCGTTAAATACATAAAAGGAGTAGACATCCGCGACTACGGCTCCGGCAACGTCGGCGCCACGAATGCGGGCAGGCTGCTCGGGCGCAATTGGGGAATTGCGATTGCACTCTTTGACATGCTCAAAGGCGGCATCATGGTCTGGATCGCCTACCTTGCCGGCGCGAGCGACATGACAATGGCGCTCACCGGGGTGATGTCCGTACTCGGGCACAACTATCCCGCATGGCTCAACTTCCGGGGCGGCAAGGGCGTCGCCACGACGTTCGGCGTTTTTGCGTTCTTCGATTTTTTCAATCCATGGTGCGCTCTGCTCGGCGGGGTTGTCTGGTACCTTATGCTTAAATACGCAAAATACGTTTCAATTTCCTCGATGATCGGCCTTTTCGTTGCGACGATTGCCATGCCGGTTTTCGGGATGCCGCGCCCGTACTATATCGCGGCACTCTTCCTCTCCTGTCTTTCCGTCTGGCGGCACAGGAGTAACATCACCAGGATTTTAGAGGGCAGCGAAGTCAAAGTAGACTAACAAACAGCTCGGAACTTTTTATAAAAAACTACTAAGAGCCTATTTTGTCAGGAAAAGTTAGACGGCTGCCGAACCCGGCGGCCGTTGTTGACTTTTATTGACCTTTAATTTATAATCGTCCCTACGGAAGCAAAAAGCTGAAACGGAGTGATCAATTATGTCATCGTCTAATTTGACGAAAGTCATAGAGCAATATATCGCGCAATTGCTCGAAGACAACGAGGATGGAACGATTTCCCTAAGAAGGAAAGACCTTGCTGAGCGTTTCGGCTGTGTCCCGAGTCAGATTAATTACGTTTTACGGAGCCGTTTTGCGCCCGAACACGGCTTTTTAGTAGAGAGCCAGCGCGGCGGGCACGGATATATCCGCGTGATCCAGCTCTCATTCAAAAGCTGCGACGAAAAGGTGGACCACATCGCCGAACTGATCGACAACGCGATCACGGAGCAGGAGGCACGAAAACTCCTGGTCAATCTGCAGAATCGCAAAGTGCTGACGCCACGCGAACGGTTGGTTATCGAGGTCGCGCTGCGTAATCAGGAAGAAAACGGACGTACGCTTTTCGATATCTCGCCTTACAGGCGCGATCTGATGCGGGCGGAATTACTCAGAAAATTGTTAACGAGTCTTGTATTGGGATGAGGTGTTCGCTATGTTATGTGAAAATTGTGGAGAACACAGGGCGGAAGTACATTTTGTCCGCGTTGTAAACGGCGAAAAACGCGAAGAGCATATATGCAGGAAATGCGCGGAGCAGATGCTCCCGTTTAACGAAGCCGCGAAAATGATGAAAATGTCCTTTTCGCTTGAAGGGATCATGAACGTCGAGGAGGCGCTGAAAAGTTTACTGCTCCCGATGATTCCGGAAATATACGGCCTTGACGACAAAGAGATCAAATGTCCGCATTGCGGGGGAACCCTTGATGCGCAGGAACTGATGAAACTTTTCGCGGAAGGGCTGGATAGGGAACAGGCTGCGACGTTTGACGACCTGGGAGAAATCCTGTCGGAAACAGGTCACTACGACGAAAATCCGTCAAAACGCAGGGAAGAGTACCGGGATCGCCTTTTCGAAAAAGAGGCGACGAAGGACTTTGTGCGTCCGCCCGTCGAAGAAGCGCCGGGAGACCCGGCCGAGCGTGAACTCGCGGGGCTCAGGAAAGAACTTGAATTTGTGCTGCGCGGCGAGCGTTATGAGCGTGCGGCGGAAATTCGCGACCGTATTTACCAACTTGAAAAAAATCTAACCGAAAAATAGAAGGGGGCTTGATGCTCCATGTGGCAGAATTTTACAGAGAGGGGCAAGCGTGTTTTTCAGCTGGCCCAAAAGGAAGCGTTGCGCCTTGGTCACGACGTGATTGGGACGGAACACATATTGCTAGGAATGCTTGACGACAATGACGGCGTCGTACCGCAGGTTATGGAGTCGTTTGGCATAGAACTGCAGAATCTGAAGGCACAGATCGAAGAATATATCGGCAAGAGTGACCCAAGAAGCGCACCGATCGATTTGCCGTGGAGCCCGCGCGCGAAACTGGTCATTGATCTTTCGATGCGCGAAGCGCGCAAGATCGGCTCCAATTACGTCGGAACGGAGCATATCCTGCTCGGGCTTCTTGCGGAGGGCGAGGGGCTTGCGGCGCAGATACTCGCCGCGAACGGCATGGATCTGCTTCGTGCGCGTCAGGCGATCAAAAGCCTTTTCGGCGGCAGGCCGAATGACCCGATGGATCAGCCGCCGGAGCAGCAGTCCGGACAGAGACGGCATGAAGCCTCGAAGACTCCGATGCTGGATCAGCTTGCAATCGACCTGACGAACATGGCAAAATCAGGGGAACTTGACCCCGTCATCGGACGCAATAAAGAAATTCAGCGCGTCGTACAAATCCTTTCCCGCCGCACCAAAAACAACCCTGTGCTCATCGGCGAACCCGGCGTCGGCAAAACGGCGATTGCGGAAGGCCTTGCCCAGAGAATATTATCCGGCGATATCCCGGAAATTCTAAAAGGCAAACGCGTGATGCAGCTCAACGTTGCGAATCTTGTAGCGGGAACGAAATACCGCGGCGAGTTCGAGGAGCGCATGCGCAAACTTGTGAAAGAAATCAAAGAGACGAAAAACGTCATCCTCTTTATCGACGAAATCCATACAATCGTCGGCGCGGGCGGCGCGGAGGGCTCCGTTGACGCCGCGAACATCCTGAAGCCGAGCCTTGCGCGCGGCGAGTTTCAGGTCGTGGGCGCAACGACGATCAACGAATACCGCAAATATATCGAAAAGGACGCGGCCCTGGAGCGTCGTTTCCAGCCCGTGCAGGTCGACGAGCCGGGCGAAGAGGACACGATTAGTATCCTGAAAGGGCTGCGCGACAACTACGAAGCGCACCACCGCGTACACATCACCGACGATGCGCTGGTGGCCGCGGCGAAGCTTTCGAAGCGGTACATCACGGATCGCTTCCTGCCGGACAAGGCGATCGACCTGATCGACGAAGCCTCGGCCCGCGCGCGTATCCAAACGCTCGAAACGCCGGATGACCTTAAAAACCTTGAGAGAAGTCTCGAGGATCTCATCAAAGAAAAAGAAGAAGCCGTCGCGGCGCAGCTCTATGAAAAAGCGGCTGAACTGCGCGACAACGAAAAAGAATTAAAAGATAAAATTGCCGACTGGCGCAAAAACTGGACGGATTCGCGCAACCAGTTCACACCGGACGTAACGGCGAACGACATCGCTTGCATCGTATCGGAGTGGACGGGCGTTCCCGTTACGCAGCTTACCGAAGAAGAGAGCCGCAGGCTCATGCGCATGGAAGAAGTCATCGCCAAACGTATGGTGGGGCAGCAGGACGCGATCAGCGCGGTTGCACGCGCAATCCGCCGTGCGCGCAGCGGAATGAAGGACCCCAAACGCCCGGTCGGCAGCTTCCTCTTCCTCGGGCCGACAGGCGTCGGAAAGACGGAGCTTGCGCGCTCGCTTGCGGAATTTATGTTCGGCAGCGAAGATGCGATGATCCGCCTGGACATGAGCGAATACATGGAACGCCACGAGGCCGCGAAGCTGATCGGCGCACCGCCGGGGTACGTTGGCTACGAAGAAGGCGGAAAGCTCACCGAAGCGATCCGCAGGCGTCCCTACTCGGTCGTTCTCTTTGACGAGATCGAAAAAGCGCACCCGGACGTCTTCAACATGCTGCTCCAGCTTTTAGAGGACGGCAGGCTGACGGACGGACAGGGGCACGTGACTGACTTCCGGAATGCAGTCATCATCATGACCAGCAATATCGGCGTCGGTGAAGTGATGAAAAACCGCGCGATGGGTTTTGCGGACGGCGAAAAGAACGGAAACGAGATCGACGAGGACAAAATGAAGAGCACGATCATCGACGCGGCAAAGCGTACGTTCCGGCCTGAATTCCTGAACCGTGTCGACGAGATGCTGATCTTCCGTCCGCTGAGCAAAGAGGAACTGCTCAAGATCGTGGACATCATGGTCGGCGATGTCAGTAAGCGCACGCAGGATGTTGGAATCACGCTCGAAGTGAGCGACGAGGCAAAAAGCCTGCTCCTTGAAAAAGGCTACGACCCGCGCTACGGCGCTCGCCCCCTGCGCAGGGCAATCCAAAAGATGGTCGAAGACTCGCTTTCGAACATGATGCTCGAAGGCTCGATCGTAGACGGCGAAAAGGTTAAAGTTACGGTCGCCGACGGCGAACTCAAGTTCGATAAAACAGAATGAACGTCCGTGTAGAAAAGTCACGGTAATTTCAACTGGAAGTGGCATGCGAAAAATTGCCGCTTCCAGTTTTTTGTTTTTGTGATAGGATTTTTACATTGCAGAAAAAGACCCACCAAATGACCGGGAGGTATCCTCTATGTTCGCGAAAAAAATAATCAGACTCGTTATCTTCACAGTACTTATCATGGCTTTCACGCTGCCGGCCTTTGCCGCCGACAGTTCCCCGAATAAACCGATCCTTACCGTCGGTTCGTCCACAATGAACGCGCAGGAAATTTTCCAGATGCTCGTCTCCTCGGCGGGCGGCAATGAGATGATGGCGGCCATGATCCTTTCGCAGTCGACCCTCGAAGAACGCACGGCGCTGGTGCAGCAAATGGCTGACGCGCTCGTTTTCGCGGAGGCAGCGAAGGCGCTCGGCTACGACAAGAATCCGGACATTGCGATGCAGATTAAGTGGCAGACAACGCAACTGCTCGTGCAGGCGTATTTCAACGCCATCAGCACAAAGTGGGATTTCAGCGACACAGCATTGCGCAAATACTACAACGCGCATAAAGAAGAGTTCGTGCAGGCACCCGCTTCCCGGACGCGCCACATCCTCTCGCACACGCAACAGGATTCCATGAACGTCGCCATGAAGCTCCTCGAGACCGGCGACTTCGAAGCGGCGGCGCTTGAATACAGCCGCGACCCGAACTCCGCGAGAAACGGCGGCGACCTTGGCTGGGTTGAAAAAGGCATGCTGGTCGGTCCGGTCGAAGACGCAATCGAAAGCGCAGTGCCGGGCAGCGTCACGGGCCCTGTGCAGAGCGATTTTGGCTGGCATCTGATCAAAGTCGAAGAGCGCCGCCCTGAAAAACAGCTTTCCTTCGAAGAAGCCGGCGACGAAGTGCCGCAGCGCCTGCAGCGCTATTACATCGACCAGGAGATCCAGAAGTTGCGCAAAGATTTCACGGTCACGGTCGATACAGAAGCGCTTGAAAACCTTGGCGGCGTTCCCGCGCCCGCCCCAAGCAAATAAGTAACGGGCTGTGGACAATCGCGTCGAAGCCTATCTTGGAAAACCGCTGCCGCGCTGGGTGAGAATCACCGCGCTCGTTTTCGGCGTGCTGATGGTCTCGGCCGGCATGAGCATGCTGCTCACGCAAGGTGCGGCACGCGAAGTTGTGATACCGATGCTCACCGGCTCCATGATCATCTATCTGTCGGGCTTCGAAAAGCGCCTCTGGCTCGACGGCGAAGGCGTCACGCGTTCGGTGGCGTTCTGGGGCTACCGCAGAACGGAAAACATTCCGTGGGCGGAGATTGCGGACGCAAGGGTGATTCTTAACAAAGGGCGCAGATTGTATGTTTTGCTCCACGGAACGAAAAAAATTTGGCCGCTTACGTATCTGCCCGGTCAAACGCAGCAAGTACTGGATATTCTGCGGGAATATCTGGACGAAGCGGCGATTTCAATAGAACAGTAGGAAACGGCCCGATTGATTTCGGGCCGTTTTAATAGGGGGCATCGCCAATGAATGAAACAATAAAGCAGATTTTGGGACATCTCCAAAATTTTTATTGGATAATCAAACCGGCTGCGCTGCTGGTATCCTGGCTAATCGCGGACAAACTTGCGACCCGGTTGGTGCGGCGGCTTTGCCGTGCCACAACGAACAGGATCAGAAACAAAGTGCAGGACCACCAAACGCAAAAGACGATGCTCTACCGTGCGCAAACCATCTGCCAGCTCTCCACGCAGACCGCACGCGGTTTTGTCGCCGTCGTTATGGGGTTTTGGCTGCTGGATTCCGTTGGGCTGGACATGCGGCCAGTCATCGCAGGCGTCGGCATCGTCGGTTTGGGACTGTCGCTCGCGGCGCAAAACATCATCCGCGACTACCTGAACGGATTCCTCATTCTCTTTGAAGATCAATACAACGTGGGAGACACGATCACAACGAATAGCTACACCGGCACTGTAGAACATTTCTCGCTGCGCGCGACCAAAATCCGCGACATCTCCGGAAGCCTCATCACCATTCCAAACAGCCTGATTCAGACGGTCAGCAACGCGAATAAAAATTGGAGCGCGGCGATCGTCGACCTTGGGATCGCTTACGAGGCGGACTATAAAAAAGCGATGGAGCTTGCGCAGGAAGTCGCGGACGCACTTATGTCGGACCCCGCGAATATGATCATCGACAAACCCGCAGTGCAGGGCATCAATTCTTTTGGGGACAATGCCGTCGGGCTGCGTATTATCATCAAAACGAACGCGGGGCAGCAGTGGGCGGTCGGCAGGCTCTTCCGCGCTAAAATCAAGGACGCGTTCGAGACGCAGGGAATCGCCCTTGCATACCCGAAGCTCGTGATTGACGCAAACAAAACGGAGAGGAACGAAGACTTCGGTAAATAGTGGAAGCGCTGTGACGCGAGTTCCGCTTATGCAAACCCCCACTGGGATTTCAGATTAACCAGGTTCTCAGTCTTATCCGCCAAAACCATCAGGACGTCGCCTTCCATGAGTTTTGTCTTGCCTGTGGGCATGATGCTGTTGTTCCCGCGTCGAATTACAAGGATGCGCGCATCGTCCGGAAATTTGAGGTCCTGGACTACCGTGCCAACCGCGCTCGAACTCGAAACGACGCGCATTTCGTAGAGTGCGCCGCGCAGGTCATCCTCGTAGTCCGTGAAAGTACGCGCGACAAGCGCATGGTCTTCTGTGTCGAGCTGACCAAGCCAGCGAGCGACAGGTGCAAGCGTAGAGCCTTGCAGCACCACCGATGTCAGTGAGACGAAGAAAACAATATTGAAGATTGTCTGCCCGGCCGGCAGGCCCGCTGAGAGCGCGTATGTTGCAAAAACGATTGACGATGCACCGCGGAATCCAACCCACGACACAAGCAGCTTGCCCTTTGTCGAATATTCGAAGAAATGTAGGATTGGGAAAACGGCAAGCGGCCGCACGATGAACATCAATGCGAGACCGATTACCATACCGGGCAGAAAGATGCCTGGAAGCTGCGAGGGGAAGACTAGCAGCCCGAGCGTGACAAATACCAGTATCTGCATGAGCCATGAGACGCCATCGAAGAAACGAACGATTGAAGTTTTGTACGTCATCTTTGAGTTGCCCATAACCATACCAGCCAGATAAATCGCGAGCAATCCGTTCCCTTTTAAGATCTGCGTCAGAGAGAAGACGACCGCGGCGATTGCGACGGCAACTACGGGATAAAGCCCGTCGCTGTTGAGCTTGATGCGGTTCATCACGAATACGCCGAGCCAGCCGAGCCCCAGACCGAGCGCAATTCCGATGGAGAACTGCATGACAAGCATAAGGACGAAACTGAAAAAAGTTTCTCCCTGCGACGTCATGAGGCTAATTACGGTGATCGTAAGCATATACGCAGTGGGATCGTTGCTGCTGCTCTCAAGTTCGAGCAGCGGCGCGAGCGTGCCTTTCAGGTTCATATCCTTCGAACGCAGGATTGAAAACACGGAAGCGGCGTCGGTACAGGAAACAACCGACCCCAGAAGCAGCCCTTCGAGCATCGAAAAATTCAGCAGGAAGTACGCGAAAAACGCGACCAGGACGGCGGTGATTATAACTCCTACAGTCGCGAGCAATATTCCCGGCACCAGGACGGGTCTAACTGATTCCCAGCGCGTAGCCATCCCACCGGCGAAGAGGATGTAGCAGATTGCGAAGTTCCCTACGTTCGATGCGATGGACGCCTGATCAAAATAGATGCCGCCCATACCATCCGAGCCCAGGAACATGCCCGCCAGAATGAAAAAGACCAGCGTGGGAATGCCGGCCTTTGAAAGGTAGCGGCTGAACGCAATACAGAATAAAAGCAATAGGGCGACCAAAAGCATCCCGTTTTCAGGTGTGATCATTCAGATAACCCTCTTTCTACATTATGAATCCATGTGCCTTTTATCCTACACGAAAACATGCCGCAGCAAACCCTGATTTTTACCGATAGATTTTCCCTGGGTTGAACGGCGTGGGGCAGCTGTTTTGTTTAGAGCCCGAACTACTCTTCCGGATTACTGTACGTAAGGTCCGTCAGTTCCTGCGTGTTGTTCGCGCAAAGCGCGCGGCGCGAATAGATGAGGCCCATGATCTGGATTGTGATGAGCGGCGTCATGGCAACCATTGCGACGACACCGAACGCGTCGATCAGAACGTTGCCGCCAAAGCTCTCACATGCGCCCATGGCGAAGGGCAGGAGGAAGGTCGAAGTCATTGGCCCGGAGGCCACGCCGCCCGAGTCGAACGCGATACCCGTAAAAATTTTGGGCACGAAAAAAGTAATTGCCATCGCCGCTCCATAGCCGGGAATGAGTAACCAGAAGATTGAGATTCCGGTCAGGATACGCACCATCGTCAGTGCGAGCGAGCAGGATATCCCGATGGAAAGTGCGAGACGCATTGCTCGTTGTGAGATCGCACCGCCCGTTACCTCCTCGACTTGCTTGTTCAGCACGTGGACGGCAGGCTCCGCATTGACAATATAATAACCGATGAGCATTCCGAGCGGGATTAGCACCCAAGGGTGATCCGAGCCGCCGATGGTGGAGCCGATCAAGTGCCCGACCGGAATAAAACCCACGTTTACACCTGTTAGAAAAAGCACCAATCCGATCAGAGTGTAGACGAAGCCGACGCTGATGCGAATTAACTGCCCTTTTGCATAACGGTGCGTGATGAATTGGAAAATCAAGAAGAAAATACAAATGGGTACGAGCGCGAACAGCACCTCCCGGATGAACTCAGGACACTCGTGAGCGTATTGGAGCGCCACGTCGCGCGTAGTAGCTACCTCCGGGGCAACTACCGAGGTATAGGTCGTGTCGCTCGGGTTGTAAACAATACCCAACAACAGCACGGCTAGAATGGGGCCGATGCTGCAGAGCGCGACAAGACCGAAACTGTCGTCCTGCGAACCCTTATCGCTGCGGACAGAGGCGAGCCCCAGGCCAAACGCCATAATGAAAGGCACCGTGATAGGGCCTGTCGTTACGCCGCCCGAATCAAACGCAACGGGGATGAAATCACGCGGAGTGAACGCGGCAAGCACAAAGAGAGCTAGATAGAAGCCGATTAGCATCTTCGGCAGGCTGATCTGGAACACGATACGCAAGAACGCAACGACCAGGAAAACCCCGACGCCGAGTGCGACTGTTGCAATCAGCACCATACTCGGTACCGACGGCACTTGACGCGCAAGTACCTGAAGGTCCGGTTCCGCAACCGTGATCATAAATCCCATCAAAAAGCAGACAAATACGGCAAGCCAAATATTGCGCATTCTGAAAATCTGCGCGCCCACGCCCTCGCCCATTGGCATCATAGCCATGTCGGCGCCAAGCGAGAAAAAACCCATTCCGACGACGAGCATCGATGCGCCGACCAGAAACATAATCGTTGTTCCGATTGGAATGGGCACAAAGGTCACGCTGAGTATGAAAATAATGATCGTAATCGGCAGAACGGAAGAAAGCGATTCGTTGATTTTTTCTTTCAGCTTCTTGTTCATTCAGTAGCCTCTCTTCCAGCAGCTGGTACGTCTTGTATGCCGTTATAAAGAATAACACATATCTCAGCGGCTATCCAAAAAATATTAAGTAAAAATGACATAATAATGCTCAAATAAATATGAAAAAAATATATATTTGAACAAAAAACGTTTTTTTGAAGGTTTTGAAGAGGCACTTAAAGATTTTTATGCTCCTGCGCGTTCCAAAGCTTTGCGTAAAGACCGCTTCTGGCAAGCAGCTCCTCGTGCGTTCCCTCTTCTTCGATTCCCCTGGCCGTAAGCACAACGATCTTATCCGCATACCGGACGGTCGAGAGCCGGTGCGCGACGACCAGCGTCGTCCTGCCGACGGATAGTTCGTCCAGCGCGCTCTGTATCTGCACCTCGGTCGTATTGTCGAGCGCGGAAGTCGCCTCGTCGAGAATCAATATCTTCGGGTTCTTCAAAAAAACGCGCGCGATCGCGATGCGCTGCTTCTGCCCGCCCGAGAGCGTCACGCCCCGCTCGCCCACATAAGTGTCCAGACCGTCCGGAAGCGAAAGAATAAAATCATCCACGCTCGCGTTCTTCGCCGCGCGCATAATCTCGTCGTCTGTCGCGTCGAAATCCCCGTATGCAATATTGTCGCGGATCGTACCCGCGAACAGGAATGTGTCCTGCTGCACGATCCCGATCTGCTGACGCAGCGAAAGCAGCGTATATTCCCGGATATCTCTGCCGTCTATCGTGATGCGCCCGCCGTCGATTTCATAAAAACGCGGCAGCAGGTGGCACAGCGTCGATTTTCCGCCGCCCGACGGGCCGACCAGCGCCAGCGTCTCGCCCGGCGCAATCTTCATATTGATATCGTGCAGCACGTGCTGTCCCCCGTCGTAGCGGAACGAAACATGCTCGAACGCAATCGCGCCGCACACGTCCGCAAGCTCCACCGCGCCCTCCGTGTCCGCCTCCGGCTCTGCCGAAAGCAGCTCCTGAATGCGCACGAACCCCGTCATTCCCGCTTGCAGCTGCTCGACGAAATTAATCAGCCGCTTAATCGGCTCCGTAAACAGACCGACAAAAATCAAATAAGCCGCGAATTCACCCGCGTTGATCCCGCCGTTATAAGCGAAAAACGCGCCCGCAAAAAGCGTGACGAGCAGCAGCAGATCCAGAATCAGCCCCGTACCCGAATAAAACTCCGCCATCGCCTGATACTGATCGCTGCGCGCCCGCTCATACGACTTGTTCCCCGTTTGGAACTTCTCAAGCTCGTGCTCCGACGTCTCGAACGCCTTCGAAACGCGCACCCCCGCGATACTGTTCTGCAAATCCGCGTTCACCTCGCCGATCTGCGCGCGCGTCTCCATAGAAGTCTGCGCGAGCTTGCGGCGCCTGTTCGCCGAAAACCAGATCAAAAGGGGGATAAAAGCGAAAATAATCAACGTCAATTTCACGTTCATCGTACAAAGCAGAACGAACGAGCCGGACAGCATGACGATCGACAGGAAAAGATCCTCCGGCCCGTGGTGCGCAAGCTCCGCAATCTCAAACGTGTCGTTTATCACGCGCGACATAATGCTCCCCGTCTTTGTCTTGTCAAAAAAAGAAAACGGAAGACGCTGCAAATGGTGAAACGCGTCGCGGCGCATATCGACCTGGATGCGCACCCCCATCATATGCCCGTAATACTGGATGAAATAACTCAAACCCGCTTTCAGGATATAAATCGCAAGCAAGACCAGCGCCCACACGACGATCAGGCGCATGTTCCGGTCCGGCACATACACGTTGATGATATTGCGCGTGATCATCGGATAAAACATATTGCACACCGAAACGACAAACGCGCAGGCCATATCGGCTGCGAACAATTTTCTATGCGGAATATAATATGCTGCAAATTTTTTGAACAAATCCATCTCATAACCTCCAACGAACAAAAAAATTATAACGCAAATCGAGCTTCTTATGGCGGGGGATAAACGCCCCCGCGCATACAAAAATGGCGAATCCCGCAGGACCCGCCATTCTGATCTCTTATATCGTATTTTTTATACCTCAACATGTACGAACCCTCTTCCTCCGTACAGGATGATTTTGGTAAAGCCGCATAGTTCGGCAAGTCGTTTAAATTCCTCCTGCTGACTTTCCGGAATGCGGACGTCCGCCGCGCGTCCCTGTAAATGCCTGCTTCGGGGAACTCCGCCCACTTCCGCATTGTGTTTTTCGCATCGGTAGCCGCTTGTGATCACGACCGCTTTTTGCCAGATATTCCGCAGCTGCTGCAATCGTTCCAGCAAAAGCGGATGCAGCTTTACGGTTTTACAGCAAGGGCATTCGAACTCTTTTAATTTGAAATTTTCCGAGAGCTGAATCTCATTTATTCTCATTTGCCGCACCCCGATTTCTTATGCCCGAACAGAGTCATGAATAGAACAATGATCTGCCGCAGAATTTTCTTTCGTTGTTTCGTCATATTTTTACTCCCTTCGTTTCAATAACATTTGCTAATTTCAAAACAGCGTCTTTAAGTTCCTCCATGCGCTTATCCGTGCGAAGCAGCAAAAAGGAGGCGACCGCGATCGCGAAGCCGTTTTGAAGGAGTTTCTCTGTGATTTCATCCATTTCTATCCCTCCTGGAGAACGCTGTGCGATCAGCGCGCGAGCGCACTGATATCACAGCGTTCTCGTTTTTTTCATACTTCCGTATTAAATATGCGGGGGGGGCGCGGAACGCGCCCCGTTTCTCCTCTCCGTTACAGTATCTTCTTAACCGTGCGGTCAACGATGTCCACGCCGGTGCATTCCGCGATGGTTCTGGTCAGCGGCTGATCTTCCAGCAACTGATCGACGACCGCCTGGGCAATCGCCTTGCCGCCGGCTTCTTCGATCTCCGGTTTCGGATTCGCCATGCTGATGGTGAACGCCTTGCCTGTGCTGCTCTTGAGCTTCAAACGAATTGTCTTTGCCATAGTCCTCACCTCCCTTCAATTCCCCGGCAAGGAAATTACCGGGGCTAACCTTCGTTCGCTGGTCGCCTACTCTACGATGAGACCCGTGGCGATCCGCTTCGTTTCGACGGTTGCGTGCTCGAGCAGTTTGCCGAGCGATACCGCCGTCCTGTTCAAGACATCCGCATTTGCTTCGACGTCGATGTTCGAGACAGAAGTCGATTTTTTGACTTCTTTGCCGTCGACCTGCCCTGCGCTCTGTGTCAGACGCAGAGTGGTACTGATGGGATTAATAGCAGCCATACTTTTCACCTCCTTTCTTAAAAATAAAAAACAAAATAAAACCCTAAAACCCCGGCGTCTGTTCTGCGTACCCCGGAATATCGAAATAAGAAAGCGGAGCGACATAACCAGTTTCCGCGGTTGTCTCAAGAGGCGTCGTACGGAAACCAAGCGCTTCCAGCGCGGAGCGT
>JAJDJB010000021.1 GCA_030266985.1 Synergistaceae bacterium OttesenSCG-928-D05 | reverse complement strand
CCCGCCCGCGCCAAAGTTATCCAGTATGTAGCTGTACGCACCAAGGGAAACTGTCTCTCCCGCGTTGGCCAATGTAAATGTCGCGCCGTTGTCCGCGGTCTGCGCCAGGGTGACCGTTTCTTTCCCCGTCGTTGTCTGCGCACCGTCGTTTTGAACAAGGATCTTGAAGGAACCGTTTGAGGTATCCGTAACGTTCAGCTGGTCGCCCTGCCCGTTTACGACGTCCGTCTTCATTTTAAAGACGCCGCTTGCTGTGTCGCTCGCGGAAAGTGTGCCGACAGAAAGAACGGAGCCGAGCGGCAGGGAGGAGAAATCCACCTGCGAGCCGTCGCCAAGTGTGAGGCTGGTCAGCTCGGAATCGTCCGTGAGCTCCCATTTTGCGTTGTCCATTTTGAGCGCGATCGTTCCCCGGTGACATTCCAGTGCGTCGCCGGATAGATACGAGGCGCCTTTTAACTGCGACCCGCTCTGCATGGTGAGGTTTATTTCCGCGTCACCCACAGCGTAGAGGCGGCCGACAATATCGTAAAGCCCCGTGCCCGTTATTTTCGTCGTACTGCCGGTTTCATCGTTGTTCTGTGCCTGGAGTGCAAAGCCCTCTTTATTCGGCGCGTAAATTTTAGCGCCGCCTAATTCAACCACGCCGCCCTCTCCCGCAGCAATTGCAATTCCACCCGCATCTGTTACCGTCACGGACAAACCATCCTGCGCTTGAATACGACCCTTTTGGAGCGCGTGTAAAGCGAGTGTCCCAGCAGTTACTTCCGTGTTCTCGCCAATAAAAATTTCACTTCCGCTTTTGCTTGCGACAAATGCATGTATATCGGCACTAACGCGCGCGTCGCTGCCCACGTTGATGGTACCGCCGTTTAAGGCATAGATGGCATAGTGTTTTGCATCAAGGGAAAGACCTTTTCCGATATCTACCTGTCCGCCACGAACGCTGTATATGCCAAATGCGTTATCGCTATTAATCGTTGCGCTATCTCCGATAAAAAGTTTTCCTGCGATCACATAGACAGCGGGGCGCTTGTTTTCTGAAGACTTTTCCGCCGTTTCCAGCGTAAGCCTGTCGCCTATACGAATTTCGCTTTCTGCGCCGTCCAGAAAGATTCCCCAGCCATCTCGAACGACTGCGGTAGCGTCGTCTGATATATATATTTTCCCGCCGCCTATCGCAGAAATAGCCCTGCCCTCCAGCGACGCATTGGCGGTAATGTGAAGTCCATTGCCCACATGGATCTCACTCCCGGTGCCATCCGAAACGCTCAACCCTCTATCGTGCTCGGAACTTATCTTCGCATTATCTCCGATATATACTTTTCCATTGTATGTAGCGGAGACGGATGTGTGCGTAGCGTCGACGGAAAGACCGTCTCCGACGTTAACTTGCCCTCCTGACGTTGCGGCAATACCGCCGCTCCCGCCTTTGATCACGATGTCGTCCGAAGCGTAAATTTTTGCATTGTTTGCTGCGACAAGTCCCTGGGTTTTTATGTCAAACAAAACATTATTTCCGATATGGGCTTCCGTTCCCGCACCGTTCGCGTCAACACCATTTTGGACCTTGCTGCTGCCTGCTGTTTTTATCTTTGTACCGCTGGTAATATTGGCCTTCGATCCTCCGTTGACCTGTACGGCCGTATTGGTCGTTGTAACGGAACCGGAAAGTGTGATTTTCGATCCGTTGTCGGCGAACGCTCCATAGGACGATGGGTCTCCGCTAACGATAATATCTCCGCTGAAAACGACAGAAGAACCATTATTCGCATATATGCCGTGCGAGGGATATTTCGATGTGCCGCCTTTTGTCTCAATCTTCCCTGTGAGTGTTATCGTTCCTTCATTATCCGCGTAAACGGCATGCGAGTTCCTACGGTTTGTGATAACATCCGCCGTTCCCGATATACTTCCGCCGTCCGCATAAAGGCCGTGCGAACCATTTGCATTGGTCGTAACGGTGATGTTGTCGACTTCTATACTGTCACCGCCGGTGGCCTTGACCGTCGTCGTCTGATCCGTGCTTACGTATGGGCCGGGTTTGGTGTCGGGATACGCCGGGACGGCAAACATTAGCAACATCACTAATATCAAGGGCAAAGCAACAAAGCCTTGCTTTCTTGTTTTCTTCTTTTTTTGCGGGATATTTTTTTCGTTGTGGGAGAACACCGCTGAACCTAGTCCGCTTAAAATCATAACATCACTTCCTCTTCCAGATATATAGCTAACAACTTTGCCATATGTTCCAGACGAGACGTAAAACGTATATCGTTGACTACCACTAAAAATACAAGCACTGCCGAAATCTGTACAAAAGTCTAGACAAAACAACGTTAGCAACACTTTACACAATATTAATGGCATTGAAACAAAAATATGGCCGTGTAATATTACCTTGCGCTAACTCCATTTGTCAAGAGTGCTATGCGCCAGATTAAGAATAATAGCTCTGGTGGTAATAAAGTGGGAATTTTTTAAATGTTTGGGAATAGAAAACAATTTCGCTATATTGTTTTCTGCATAAAACAATGACATTTTAATTTCATAAAGGGCAGAAGAGTTCTTTTAAAATTGCAAAATGTGTTTCATTTTCTAGCGTCTAAGATGAACGTGCGCCCGGATATTCGAAAAAGTTTTCAAGAGAAACACAAAGATTGAGAACGCTGTGATAACGTGAGATAAACGAAGCGGCAGATTCGGAAGCGTAAGCTCTGCTACGCTGGGGAATCTGCCGCTGGTGTTTTAAAGATTATCGTGCGTTAGCGCCGGGTTCTCTATTTACCGCGGCCTTTCCAGGCATGAAGCGCCAGCGCCACGCCGATAACGCCGTAGGCGATAAACACGCGGAAGAATTCACCGACCTGGGGACTTCCCAGAAGGTTCTTACCCGCGAGCGGCGATACGATGAAGAGCGTGTGGAAAAGCAGCGTCCCGAGCAATGCCTGCGGGATCGTCGCTTTCGAGACCGACGCGCCGCCGACCAGGATCGCTGCGACCGCGAAGGTTCCGACCTGCACGTGGCTTCCGTAGGTCGTAAGGATCCCCAGGTTCTGCAGGAAGATGACCTGCCCCATCGCGGCGAGAATTGTCGAAAGAACGATCGCTATGATGCGCGTCTTGTCGACGTTAATACCCGAAACGCCCGCGATGTGCTGGCTCTGTCCGACTGCACGGAAGTCCTGGCCCAACTTCGTCTTGAGCAGGAAGTGCATGCCGACGCAGAGCAGCAGGATGACCAGGAAGGTCACAACCGGAATCCGGATCATGCCGTACTGCAGTTCGAACATTCTGTCCAGCACGTAATGGAGCGGTTTCAGATTGATCGTGTTCCTGAGTCCGACGCCGCTTGGCAGCATGACCGCCGGGTTTTTAATCGGGATGATCGCGCCGAGCACCCAAAGGCAGATTAGCTGGTAAACGCCGTTGGCGAAGAAGCTCAGGATGATTCCCGTGATCATTTCCTTTCCGCGCGTCATGTTGAAGAGCGCGCCGGTCATCCAGCCGAAGAAGATTGCCATCGGCAGCATGAGGATAATCGTCACAAGAAGCGCGGCCACGCCCTGCAGCTCAAACAAAACGACCGCAATCAGCGCGAACTGCGCTGCCATCGCACCCAGAACGATGCCGAAGTTGAGGCCCATGCCGGCAATGATCGGGATGATCAGGGAAATGACGAGGAACGAGTTACGCGCCATACGCGTGATGATTTCGTTGATGAGGAAGGGCCACGGCAGCCGCGCGTAGTAGCAGCCGATGCTGCAGATGATCACGAACATGATCGGCACTGCGTTGTTTTTCAGCTGTTTTTGGAGGTCGAAATCTTCCTTGATCGTCGGAGTCTCTTTCATATCGCTCATTTCG
Organism: Synergistaceae bacterium OttesenSCG-928-D05; assembly: GCA_030266985.1. GTDB lineage: Bacteria > Synergistota > Synergistia > Synergistales > Synergistaceae > JAJDJB01. The sequence goes on along the minus strand of JAJDJB010000021.1, from coordinate 24,808 downwards.
CCTCACCTCCCTGCTCTTTGCGGGACAGCGCGTAGAGGATGATCCCGTTCGAAATGATGATTCGGATGACTTCGGAGAGGTTTTCCGAAACCAAAAGGTTTGCGACAGGCAGCGATGTGACAAGCAGCGCCTGGAACAGGAACGTGCCGATTACAACGTGCCGGATGAGCGCGTGGTTGATGGATGCGCCGCCGATGAGGATTGAGCCGACCGCGAAGAACGCCATGAAGAGCGGCGCCTGATAGAGCTGCAGGAATCCGTAGCTCTGCGAGTAGATGATAATCCCGACCGCGCCGAGCGCGCCGGAGATCGTCGAACCAAGCAGCCTGTTCTTATTCACGTTGAGGCCGATCGACTCCGCGAAGCGCGCGTTGTTGCCGACGACCGTCATCGCGATGCCCGTGCGCGTGCGCATGAAGACCCACATCAGGAAGCAGCAAAGCGCGAAGAAGAGCAGCAGCCCTGTCGGGATGACGATGCCGCCGATCGAGAAGGACATGAATTTGTCCAGAATTTTGTCATACCGTCCCGCAAGCGAAATCGTGACGCGCAGTCCCGAGCCGCCGTACGGCCAGATCATCTCGGGGCTCTTGTAAGGCGCCATCGCCCAGAAGATGGACATGAGGGAGACGATCGAAAAACCGAAATAGGTACCGACCGTCATTTCTTCGCCCTTGAGTTTGTTGAGCAGCAGGCCGTATGCATAGCCGGCAAGACCGCCGAGCGGAATCGCAACGCCGAGCGCAAACACGAAGGCCGTCCAGCCGACGAGGTTGAGTTCAATCGCGAGCGTCGCCGCCACAAGGCCGCACGTGATGCCGAGAGGCAGACCGAAGTTCGGCCCCATGCCGACCTGCATCGTCGGCACCATCGCGAGCACGAGGATACCGTTCATGCCAAGGCGCGTGAGCACGTTGCTGAACAGGCTGGCGATGTCGAGTTTCAGGAATAGCGCGGCGACAAAGAGCAGCGCGAGGAATCCGAAGATGATAAGTCTCGGAATCCCAAGGCTCTTTGCCGCGTCTTTGAGGCGCTCCTGTACCGTAATTTTCTCACATTCAGCCATCAGGAAGCCTCCTTTTCCGCGGCTTTCAGGCCGCCCGCAAGCAAGACGCCGAAGTCGCGGTCGCTTGCGTCGGGCGCGAGAATGCCTTCCACTTTTCCTTCGTAGATGATCGCGATCCGGTCGCAGATGGAACGCAGTTCCGCGAGCTCAGAGGAGGTCACGACCACCGTAACGCCCCATTCCCGATTGAGCTTGACAAGCAGGTCGAGAACGATCTTTTTCGCGCCGATGTCGATGCCGCGCGTCGGCTCCGAAACGAAAAGCAGGTTCGGATGAAGCGTGAGCGCCTTCGCGATACAGACTTTCTGCTGGTTTCCGCCGGAAAGACGGCGTGTCAGCTGCTCCGGTCCCGTGCAGCGAATGTCCAGCTTCTGGATCATGTCGAGCGCGTGCGCACGCATTGATTTGTTGTCCGTGAGACCAAGCGAGCCGCCGGTAAGGAACTGGCGCTGGCTCTGCATGGCGGGGACCGCGATATTTAATTCGATGGACTGGTCGAGCAGAAGCCCGACGCCGCGCCTGTCTTCCGACACAAACGCCATCCCGGCCGCGAGCGCGACGGGGGTGTTGTTCAGCGGGATTTCCTTGCCCTCTTTACGAACCGTGCCTGATGAGGCGTAGTGTCCCATAACGCCGTTAGCGATGCCGATTTTTCCTTGCCCGGCAAGTCCGCCAATTCCGAGGATTTCGCCTTTGCGGATGTCAAGGTCGATGCCGCGTACTTCTTCTCCGGGCATCTCGACGCGCAGGTCGCGAATCTCGACGAACGTATCCACGCCTTGTCCAGAGAGGTCACGGTGGTGGGCGACGTTTTCGAGCGAGCGGCCGACCATGAGTTCTGCCAGCTTTTCGATCGACGCTTCGCTCTTGGGCATGGAAGCGACCCATTCGCCGTCGCGCAGGACGGTGATGTTGTCCGCCACGCGCATGACTTCACCCAGACGGTGCGTGATGAAGAGGATTGCGATGCCTGATTTCGCAAGGCGCTCCATCGTCGTCAGCAGCGTATCCGCTTCGGACTCCGTGAGCACCGCCGTCGGTTCGTCCAGAACCAGAATCTTTGTTGTTTTCTTATCCAACTCTCGCGCAATTTCGACAAATTGCATGTATCCGACCGGCAGTCCGGCGACTTTCAGCGTTTCGTCGAGAGAAAGTCCCAGACGGTCAAGGGCGGCACGCGCATCCGCTTCCATTGCAGGCATATCCAGACTACGCATGGAAGGTCCGAAAACCTGGCTTGCAACGTTCGCCCTGGTGGTTTCGCGATTCAGTTTAATATTTTCTGTGATTGTAAAGCCAGGGAGCAGCATGAATTCCTGATGTACCATGCCGATGCCGCTTTCCATTGCGTCATGCGGCGTTTTGATCTCTACGTGGTTACCCTGAAAAAAGATCTCCCCTTCGTACCCGCCAGTATTGTGAATAACAGGCATACCAAAAAGAATATTCATCAGAGTGGATTTTCCCGCCCCGTTTTCCCCGATCAGCGCATGGATCTCACCCTCGTTAAGGCGGAGGGATACGCCTTTGAGTACTCTGTTCCCAAAGTACTCTTTTACAATATTTCGCAGTTCCAGGATGCACTGAGACAACGGGCCTCACGCTCCTTTCATGATTAGAGGATTCAGAAAAGAGGATTGGGGAAGTAACTTCCCCAATCCGTTAAACCAAGATAGTTTGTATATTACCGCTGACTCCTATTGGCCGAAAATGACCGATTCGCCGACGAAGACGATGAAGCGCGGGATCTCTACGCCGTCTTTGCCTTTGTAAAGCTTGATCTGGATGTTTTCGCCAGCATATTTCTTGAGGAGCGCTTCAGCTTCCGGCTGGTCGAATTCTGCACCGATTTTGCCGTCAGCATATTCGAATCCATAGTCCGCTGCCGCGTAGATCATTGCCATGTTGGAAGGAACTTTCCACGTTGCCATGCGGCCTTCTGCGCCTGCTTCCTTCACCTTCGCGTTGATCTGCTCGATCAGGAAGTCGACGTCGCCAGCCTTGTCAGCAGGAATCTCGATGCCGAGGGCGCCGGGATATGCGTGGTAGGGGCTCGGGCAGCACTGTTCCGGATAGATTGCGCCGGTCTGCATGACCGCGCGGATAAGGGGTTCCTGCATGCCGCAGTTCGTGCTGAAGAACGCGGTTTCTTTGCCATACTTCGCTACCTGGCGCGGCACGTCTTCAAGAATAAACTGCTGTGCGCCCGCGATACCAGCATCGCCGGTGGGGTCGGGAGCGTTGACGGAGACGAACTCAACGCCGATTTCTTTGCAGGTCTGCTCAAAGAGGTCGCGGCGCTCTGCGAGCGGCGCCATCGCCATGTGACGCGGGAAGGAGTAGTGAACGAAGGTCTTTGCGCCCATCTGCTTCGAAAGCTCGATGATGCTGCGTCCGCGTGCGGGGTTGTCCGATTCCATCAGGTAGACGGATTTCTGCACGGCCAGCGCGGGGTCTTCATGCGGGACAACGTTGATGAAGATCACTTCCGGACGTGAGTCGTGGACTTTGTCGATCGCGGCTGCGGTACCCGGGTAACCCTGCCCCATAACGATCGCTTTGACAGCGGGGTCCGACGCAAGCGTCAGGATCTGCTGCATCGTCGTTTCCTGCTCGTCCATGAACTTGTCAGGATAGGTTACGTGAAGGACGCGGCCGGGGAATCTCTTGATAAGTTCTTCGGCTGCGCGGTACTCTTCTTCACCCTGCGACGTGGTCGGCGTAATGATACCGATCTTCGTTACTTCTGCCGGTGCCTCTGCCGCCGGTGCGGTCTCTGCCGGTGCCGATGCGGTTTCAGGCGCCTTGTCTTTGCCGCTGAAAAGCATGAAGCCTCCAACGACTACTACGACTGCTGCGATGATGAGCCAAGTGTTCTTCTTCAAATCAAAAACCTCCTTAAGATTGTGGGTGTATCTTTATATACGTTACGCTGCCGTCGCTCTCCCCGCAAAGAAGACATTCGGCATACGTACAATATCACAAAATCGTTTTTCTATAAAGCAATAAATCAAGAATACAAGGGAATTTATGGAACTTTGCACGATACGCTTTTACTTCTCCGGCTGGTAACCGTTTGATTTACCGAACACCTCCTCAATTTCGACTTTTATTACGTTTTCCGTGCGGTCCGCGGATAGAGTCTCCCGCTTTGCGGCAGCGGGGGCAAACCGTTCCAGAACCATTCGGCGCGCTTCTTCCGCCTGCTGCGTATCCCGCAGAATCTGCGCCTGCCCAAAACCCGTCACGCTTTTGTAGCGCATGCTGAATTTCGAAGGAAGACTGTCGTGGCGAATGACTTCCGCGCGGGAAACCGCCTGGAAGCAAACTTTTGGATTCGCCTTTAGCATGTCGTATATTGAATCTTCCCCGATCACGCACACGAGGAATCGGTCTGCAGCATAAACAAAAGGAACCGGTGCAAGGGCGGGGGTGCGGTTTTCACCGCAAACGCCGATCGTTAGCCATTCCGCTTCTTTCAGCACGACCCCGATCCATTCTCGGGACGTTACTTCCCGGTCGCTGCGTCTCATCTTATTTATTCTGGCTTTGGGTATCCGTTGACCTTGCCGGTCATTTCCGAAATGCTGATTTTCACTACCAGCGTTCCGTTCAGCATGGCGTCGGGCATCGGCTCGGTCGGGCCGTTATAGTGGTGCATGAGGATGTGCAGAGCTTTTCTTTTTTCCTCTATGTCCTCCAAAATTTCCGCCTCTCCGAAGCCGGTAACGCTGCGGTATTTCATATTGAACTCCGAGGGATCGTTTTCGTCGCGCTGGATTTCCGCGCCAAGGACGACCTGAAAGCATACTTTGGGATTTTCCCGCAGCATGTCAACTTTTTTCCCCTCGCGTGCGCCGTGCACATAGAGGAAGCCGCTTTCGTAGCCATAGTTCATCGGCAGCACGTACGGGCAGCCATCTTTTCCCGCCAGTCCGAGTTCCAGCCACTCGGCCTCTTTCAGCACCTCTTCCATCCAGCCTCTAGAGGTAACTTCTTTGTCTTTTCTGCGCAATTTCTCCATCCCCTCGTGCGGAAAAATCTTCTGGGCTAATTATACGAAATCAAAGAGAAAAAGTCTAAGAAATTCTACGTAGGAGGAGCCGAAAATATTGACAAGTACTCATTGTGATGCTATTTTACTCCGATAAAACTTTATGCTGTTTTGAAGGCGCATGCCTTTGTATGGAAAAGGAGGGAACCGGAATGATCGCGATCATCGACTATGGCGCGGGGAATCTGCAAAGCGTCAAGAACGCGCTGGACCATCTGGACGCGCCTAATTTCGTCACATCCGTTCCCGACGAGATCCATTCCGCGGACGGCGTGATTCTCCCCGGCGTCGGCGCGTTCGGCCACGCGATGGATGAAATCAACAAGCGGGGCATCGCGGACGCGATTCGCAAAGCGGCGCGCAACGGAAAACCTTTTCTTGGCATCTGCGTCGGAATGCAGCTTTTTTTTGAATCGAGCGAGGAAAGCCCCGGCGTGCCCGGACTCGGTCTGATGCAGGGAAAGGTCGTGCGTTTCCGTGATACGGACGGGCGAAAGGTTCCGCACATGGGGTGGAATACCATAAACGTGACAAAAGAAAGCCGCCTGCTTTTCGATTTGCCGCCGGAGCCTTTTTTCTATTTCGTACATTCTTATTACGTAAAATCGGACATCCGCACCGACGTTTCCGCAACTGCGGATTATGGAAGCACGTTTGACGCGGCGGTTGAGGACGGCTCTCTTTTCGGTCTTCAGTTCCATCCCGAAAAAAGCGGCGATCTTGGGCTTAGAATTCTGCGCCGTTTCGTCTCGCTGACTGCGAGGTTCATCTAATGTTCGCGCAGCGAATCATTCCCTGTCTGGATATCAAAGACGGCCGCGTAGTGAAGGGCGTCAACTTCGTAAACCTGCGTGACGCGGGCGACCCCGTCGAATGCGCAAAGGCGTATGAACAAGCGGGCGCTGACGAAATCGTGTTCCTCGATATCACTGCGACCAGCGACGCGCGGGATACGGCGGCAAGCCTCGTCGCAAAGGCCGCAAAAGAAGTTTTCATTCCCATCACCGTGGGCGGCGGGATTCGGACAACGGCGGACATGAAAGCACTGCTGCGGGCTGGCGCCGATAAAATCTCGATCAACTCGGCTGCGGTCAATACACCCGACCTGATTTATGAGGGTGCGGAACAGTTCGGCAGACAGTGTATCGTCGTTGCAATTGACGCGAAGAAAAAGCCGGGCGGCGGCTGGGAGGTCTTCACCTCGGGCGGAAGGACGCCGACAGGGCTGGACGTCGTCGAATGGGCGCTGCAGGCCGAGGACATGGGCGCCGGCGAAATTCTCCTGACCAGCATGGACCGGGACGGGACAAAGGCGGGATATGACCTGGAACTGACGGCCGCGGTGAGCAGCCGGGTCAAGATACCTGTGATTGCATCGGGCGGCGCGGGAAGTTACGAGCATTTTTACGACGCTTTCGTGACGGGCAAAGCGGACGCCGTTTTGGCCGCGTCTCTTTTCCATTTCAATGAAATCCCGCTGCCTGAGTTGAAAAAATACCTCAGAGAACACTGTATTCCTGTTCGCATGTAGCGTTTTTTCCGCCCATAGCCTCGTTTTATATACGGGGATAAATTAATTTCATATTTGTGATTTCATATCAGTAATATACGCTTGTGTTATTTGCATCTTAACGACATAATAATGACATGTTTATGCCAAAATATAATATCACAACGACCCTTCTACAAAACCTGACGGCGATCGAGTCGATCAAGAAATCCTTCGTCCCCTTCGACATCAAGCCGGACTACCTTGCCTCGCTCCGCTATAACGCAAGGATATTAAGCACGTACAGTTCCATGCGTATGGAGGGCAACCGGCTTACTATGGAGGAAGTCGCTGCGGCGGTCGAAAACCCTTCTGCGGATATTTCGCGCGAAGAAAAAGAGGTGCGGTCCTATTATCGCGCGCTCGGAGAAGTGGAACGGACAGCGCTGTCGGGCAGAAAAATATCGGAAAGCATGATACGCAGGCTGCATTCGCTTGTGGAAGGCAAGCGGCGGCCATCGCCGTATCGCGAAACGGAAAACCCAATCCGCGACAACCATACGGGAAAAGTCGTCTATATTCCACCCGAGGCGGAGCAGGTTCCGAAGCTTATGAGCGAGTTCGTCGAGTGGATCAGCGTGTCCGATTCGCTTGCTACGCCGATTGCGGCGGGGATTTCGCATTATCAGTTCATGCGCATCCATCCCTATTTCGACGGCAACGGACGGACAGCAAGGCTTTTGGCGATGCTCGTCATGTATCTTGGCGGTTACGATATGGGCGGAATCTATAGCGTCGAAGAGTACTACGCGAACGATTTGCAGGCGTATTACAATGCGTTCGACGCGCCGATACGCAACGGCAACCGTACGATAAAGCGCGATATGGACGTCACGATGTGGCTGGAATATTACACGGGCGCACTGTCCACAAGTTTCCAGAAGGCACGCGAAACCGTGATGAGCAAAAAAAGCGCGCGCGACTTCGCGCTGCGGGAGCTAAATCTGAAGCAGCGGAAAATCCTTGAACTTTTCGAAGAGTTCCAGGAAGTTTCGGCGGCGCAGATCGCGGAATACATGGAAGTTTCCGCGCGCTCAGCCGCTGCCCTGTCGAAAGAGTGGATCAGCGAGGGCTTTCTCGTATACGCAAACACGTCGAAAAAGGCGCGCAGTTACAGATTGTCGCCAAAATATGAGCGGCTCGTGATCAGCATCCAGAAAACGGCGTAACATAAGACAAGAACGGCCGGGCTTTTTGCCCGGCCTTTTTTCATTGTGCGGTTTTATGCCTTTTCGACAATTCTTTCAGGATATCCGGGTAGGAGACACCGGTCGCGACGCATGCGACCAGAAGGTGATAGAGCAGGTCGGCCGCTTCATAGCGAAATCCGTCGCGGTCGTTCGTCGCGGCCGCAAGCGCCGTTTCGACGCCCTCTTCGCCAACTTTTTGCGCGACGCGTGAAATCCCCTCGGACAAAAGCCGCGCGGTATAGCTTTCCGCCGGATCGTCGTTTTTCCTTTTATTCAAATAGTGCCATAGACGTCCGAGAAACGAGGCCTCTGTTGTATTTTCTTCCCCCCAGAGCGTGCGGTAAAAGCAGGTGCGCTCTCCCGTGTGGCATGCCGGTCCCGCCGGTTCTACAAGCGCCAGAATCGTGTCACCGTCGCAGTCGACGCACAGTTCGGCGACGCGCATAATGTTGCCGCTCGTTGCGCCTTTGCGCCAGAGTTCCGCGCGTGAGCGGCTCCAGAGCGTCAGTTCGCCGCTTCGTGCCGTTGCCTCGAGCGCTTCCGCGTTCGCCCACGCGACCATGAGAACCTCCGCGCTGACCGAATCCTGCACGACAACGGGCACAAGCCCCTTTTCATCGAATTTTATCTGCGCAAGATCAAGCGCTTTCATATACACACCCGCTTGCTGCGGCAAGCGCATCTTCGATTGTCAGGCGCCCTTCGTACAGGCTCTTTCCAACAACTGCGGCCGAGAGCCCTTCCGCCGCGAGCGCAGCGATATCATCCGCGGTCGTCACGCCGCCTGCCGCGACAATCTGATAGCCGGGCCCCAGAAGCGGCGCGTAAAAATCACGCCGAAATCCTTGCAGCATCCCGTCCCGCTCCGTATCCGTCACCAGGAAACAAGAATAGCCTGCGCCCCGAAGCCGGGCAATGACCTCCCGCGCACTTTCCCCCGTACGCGCAAGCCATCCCGCGTATACGACGCGCCCTTCTTTTACGTCGATCGCAGGCATCACGAGTCTTCCGAAGATTTCATACAACAGGGCCGGCATTCCCGGATCTTGAAAAAGCAGGCTTCCTGCCATGACGCGGTTCGCCCCCGATTCTGCGGCGGCACGTATGGATTCTATAGAACGCAGTCCGCCGCCGTATTGTACGAACATACCGAGCGAAGCGATCTCCTCCAGGACGCCAAGGTGGCGCGGCACACCGATTTTTGCCCCTTCCAGATCAACAACGTGGATATGCGTGCACCCCGCGTCGCGGTAACGTTTCGCTGTTTCAAGCGGAGAAGCGTCGTAGGACGTTTTTTTGTTGAAATTTCCCTCCTGAAGACGTATCACTTTGCCTTCATAGAGGTCAATCGCGGGAAAAAGTATCATAGCCAAACTCCTTTCGTACTTGGGTCGCCCGCGGCGGGGCAAAGCGCCTGCCGCAGAGCCATGCCGACGCCTTTAAAAAGCGCTTCGGCTGCGTGATGTGAATTATCCGTTTCCAGTAACGCAGTATGGAGCGTGAGGCCACCTTCGCGCGCCATCGCGCGGAAAAACTCCGGCACGAGCTCCATATCAAAATCGCCGCAGCGCTGCGTGGGAAAGGTTCCTTTCCAATATGCGCTCCCGCGCCCGCTGAAATCGAGCGCTACCTGCGCAAGCGAACCGTCCATCGGCAAAAGGCACCAGCCATAGCGGTTCCGCGCCTCGCGTTTTGCGATTTCCTGCAGCGCCTGACCGAGCGCGATTCCCACATCTTCCGCGAGGTGGTGATAATCGACCTCGACGTCCCCCGATGCGCTGAGTTTTATTCCCAGCCCTGCCCTGTGGCAGAGCAGGTCGAGCATGTGATCCAAAAATCCGCAGCCTGTGGCGATTTCGCGTTCATTCCCGGGATACGCAAGCACAAGCTCGATCTCCGTCTCTTTTGTCTTTCTTTGCAGTTTCGCTTCCATTAGTTTCCCGCTCCTCTCACTGCACAGCCGCCGATTGCCTCGACCACGCCGAACATCGCGTTCCAGCGCGTCTGGACCGCACCCACGCCCGCGACGAGGCGCAGGGAAACGGGGGCCGTTTCCTTAATCACGGAGAGCCCGTTCGCCCGAAGTGTGTTCCCCGTCTGCACGATGTCGAAAATACAGTCGCAAAGTTTCAGAGCCGGGGCAAGTTCCACGGAGCCGTTTAGCTTCAATATTTTGATCTGCACGCCCCATGACGCGAACGTTTTCGCGGCGACGTTCACGTACTTCGTCGCAACGCGCAGCCCCATCAGGCGGCTGATATGCCCGTTGAACTTTAGCGCCGCTTCCGGCGGCCCAGCAATCGCCATCGTGCATTTTCCGCGCTGCGTATCAAGAAGTTCCGCCAGTGCCACGCCTGACTCTTCGATCACGTCGCTGCCCGCAAGCGCAAGGTCTGCGGCGCCGTAGTGCACCATCGCGGGAACGTCCATCGGTTTCGCGAGCAGGTAACGAAAATTTCCCTCTTCGATCACAAGATTACGCCCCGGTTTTTTCAGTTTTTCCACGGGCAGCCCCGCCTGGTCCAGCAACTCGATACAGTCGTAGACAGAGCGCCCCGTGGGCAGCGCAAAAGTCAGCATGAGAGCGCCTCCGATTCAAATTTCTTCAATGCAATTCCTTCTTCTTTCCCGCCGTTCAGCAAATAGGCTTTTTTGCCAAAATAATCGACCCACCAGCGGTATCCGCGCAATCTCGCGATGCGCATGGACTCCTCTTTTTCTTTCTGCCAGCTCAGCTCGAAAGATATTTTTTTCTTTGCGAGCCCGTCCGCATAGCGCAGCGCGTCCGAGGCGTCGCCGCCTCCGCACCACAGCATAAGGACGGGCGAGGGAAAACGGTCCGGCGAATGATCCGCGAGCTCCTTGAGGTTTAGCGCGAATCCCGCCGCCTGCCCCTCCACGCCGATTTTAGAAAGCAGGCCGTCGTATCGCCCCCCGCCGCCGAGCAGCGTGCCCGAGACAGCGGCGTAAGCGTTAAAAACAGGCCCCGTGTAATAACCGAGGTCGCGGATAAACCCGAAATCCACGCGCAAACGATCTTCAAAACCCAGCTTAATCAAAGTGTCGCAAAGACGCTTCAACGGCATGACCAACTCCTGATCGCCCGTGAGCCGCATGAATTCCGTCAGCACGGAAGTGTCGCCCTTTAAGGTCGGCAGCGCCTTGAGCAATTTTCGCCTGTCCTCGTCCATTTCGAGCGTGGACAATACCTGATGGTATGTCGTGTAGGAATATTTTTGCAGCGCCTCCGTCAGTTGCGCGACAACGTGCTCCGGAAATCCCGCGAAAATCTGCGCCATGACTGACGTATCCCCGAGCACAACGAAAGAATCTTCGATTGAAAGCGAATCCAGCGTGCGAAAAAGCAGCGTCACGACCTCCGCCTCCGCACCCTCGCCCTCCCAGCCCAGGAGTTCGACGCCTACCTGATTTTCTTCAAGGTTTGTCCGCGGCGGCTGCGGAGAAGAAAAAACGCGGTCCGCGTAACAAAGCCGCAGCGGCCTTTCATCCTGGTTGTAATGGCTGTCAAGATACGCAACGGCGGACAACGTCAGGTCGCCGCGCAAAACACACGGCTCTCCGAAAGGCGACGTGACCGTGATCAGCCTGCGCGCGCGCGACGGCGAAAGCTTGTTCCATACGTCTTCGATCAACTGCAGTTCGGCTGGACTGAACGGGCGGTATCCGTACTGCGCAAACAATTCAAGCGTCCTGTTCCTGCAATACTCAAGACGCGCCGCCGCACGCCCCCCGATGTTGCTGCACCCCTTTGGAATGGTGTTCATCTGAAAACCCCTTATTCGCGCTACAATATAAAAGACAGCGATATTTTTATTTATATTTCACATTGCTAAACTGCTAGCTTGCTATCTGAGCAAGCAGGCATTATAATAACACGCGTCTTGCGCTTTTGCAATGATTTGGAGGTTTTCTGATGGACACCGAAAAAATTACACCCGATGCACTGATTTTCGACATCGACGGCGTTCTTATAAATGTAGAAAAATCATTTCCCGAAGTCATTCGTCTCTCCGTGCTGCGCGGCTGGGAAAAATTCTGCGGCGGCGAAAGCGACGCGCCGGGATACACGCCCGCGCACGAACGAATCCTGAAACGTCACGGCGCGTTCAATGACGATTACGACATTGTCTGGCTTCTCTTTTCGATCTCGGCGGCAACCGGCGAGAAAAAACTTTCGCGCGCGTTTCCATCGCCCGAAAAACTGCAATCCGAGATTTCCCGTTTTTCTGGCGATCTCGGCGCATGGGTACAAGAACGCTACGGCGCACTCGTATCTCGTTCCGCAGTGCGCGCCGACTGCTCGGCGCTTTATACGGGCGAGATGTACAAACTCGAATCGCCGATGCTGCGCTGTCACTGGAAAAAACTACCGCTTCCCACAGCGATTTACACAGGGCGGGATGCAATCGAATGGGAACTCGCGAAAAAAACGCTCGGCTGGGAAGATTTTCCTTCTGAGCTCATCATTCACTCCGACAGCGGCATTAGAAAACCCTCTCCGAAAGGGCTTGAAATTTTATGCGGGAGGCTCGGCGTAAAAAATCCGCTTTTCTTCGGCGACACGGCAAGCGATATGCAGGCGCTTGCGACATTCGAAAACGGATATTTCGTCGCGATCGGCGATTTGCTGCCGGAAGCGAAATATATTTATAAAAATCCGGAATTGGCGCTCGGCGATCTGCTTAATTTCAAAATTGGCGGGGATATAAATGGAAGAAAATAAGGAAAAATTTTTTTATAACCTGGCGCGTCCGGCGATTCGCGAAATCGAGGAATACGACCCCGGCCCGATGCCGGCGGGCGCCGCGATTCGCATTTCGGCAAACGAGAACAACATGGGCGTACCGCCAAAAGCGCGCGAGGCGCTGCTGCGCGCAATCGACGAGGGAAACCGCTATCCGGAAAGCCGCTGCGCGAATCTGCGCACGCTGCTTGCAAAACGCCACGGCGTTTTGCCGGAACAGATCATCGTTGGAAACGGTCTTGACGGGATATTCACGACGCTCGGCCGGGCATTTATGGAACCGGAGGACGAAATCCTATGCGGCGAACTGACGTTTTCCGTCTACGCGGACACGGCGCGCGTCATGGGCGCGAAACCGATTTTCGTTCCGCTCACGGAAAAATTTGCGCTCGACGTGCAGGGTTTCATTCGCGGCGTAACACAAAAAACGAAAATAATTTTTTTCTGCAATCCGAACAACCCGACCGGCACGCTCGCTTCCATCGAAGAGATTAAACATTTGCTCGCCGCGGTACCGCAAAACGTGCTTGTCGTGCTCGACGAAGCGTATCTTGAATTTGCGGACGAGCCAATCCCAACTGCTATCCCCTTGCTCGAAGAATATCCAAACCTCATCGTCTGCCGCACGTTTTCAAAAATTTTCGGCATCGCGGGACTTCGGGTCGGCTATGCGGTCGCAGACCCCGAACTGCTGAAATACATGTACAAAACGCGCGAAACCTATGCTGTGAGTATTCTCTCCGCAGCAGCAGCTGAGGGCGCGCTGCAGGACGGCGAATATTACGACGCGACCCGGAGCCTCGTAAAAGAAGAACGCAAAAAACTATGCTCGTTTTTCGACCGCATCGGCATTTCCTATATCCCTTCGCATGCAAACTTCGTCACGATCTTCGCGGGCGAAAAAGCACCGACGATCCGCGACGCTTTGCTAGAAAAAGGAATTGTCCTGCGCCTGCTGACCTTCCGAGGCAAAAAAGAAATGCTGCGCATCTCAATCGGTCTTCCCGAAGAAAACGCAATCTTCATGAAAGAATTCGAAAAAATATAAAAGTCACCGCGTGAAAAACAAAAAATGCACACAATGTTACACGCCCTGAATTGCCTCGCGTGTAACTTTGTGTGCATTTCAAAAAATAACTCAAATTATAAAAATACGAAACGCGGAAAGATTGGGGGGTTAATGCAAACCCGAAAGACCGCTGTGAGATCAAATTCCAGATATCGGACTTTTCAGATGATGCAGTAACGCTAGCGACTGCCCTTTGGCCGTCCGGTTTGCCAAAGGGCGGTCGCGAGTCAATGCGTTATATGGATTGCAACTTTCGCACACCGGCCATTGCGTCTTTCGCATACAGGTCGGCATTGATTCGTCTGGAAAGCGCTTCCGTCAGGACTGCGCCGCCTACGATCACTTTTACGCCGGGGCATTCTTTGCGCAATAGGGCGATCGTTTCTTCCATGCTCACAACCGTCGTCGTCATGAGCGCGCTTAGGCCGATTAAATTCGCGCTTTCTTTTTTTACCGCTTCGACGACCGTTTCCGCGGGCACATCCCGTCCCAGGTCGATTACGTCAAAGCTGTAGTTCTCCATGATGACTTTCACGATGTTTTTTCCGATGTCGTGAATGTCGCCGTGCACAGTCGCAAGGATGATTTTCTGTTTTGCGGCGGCGTTTTTTTCTTCCGCAGGCATATGCGCACGCAGAATGTCGAAGGCCGACTTGGCCGCTTCAGCCGATTTTATCAGGTCGGGCAGGAAGAGTTCGCCCGTTTCGTAGTCTCTGCCAACTGTATCGAGCGCAGGCACGATCTCCCGCTCGATGATTGCGAGTGCGCTTTCTGTTTTAAGCAGCTCTTTCACCGCGTCCTGCGCCTCACGTGCCAGGCCGCTTACAATTGCGTGCGGCAGCGACGCGCTGTTTTCTTCTTTTCGTTCTTTTATCGGCGCGCCATCTGCGTGCGCGAATTTCGCGATAAAGTGCGCAGCGTCTTTGTCTTTTGCGGCAAGTACGCGATAAGCCGCGACCGCCTCGGCCATACCCGCGTCGCCGGGGTTCATGATCGGCGCGTCCAAACCGCTCATAAGCGCCATTGCAAGCATCGTCCTGTTGATAACCGGACGCTGCGGAAGGCCGAACGAGACATTGCTGACGCCGAGCACCGTTTTGACGCCAAGCTCCTTTTTGACCATTTGAAGTGCGTGCAGGGTTTGCATGGCCTGTGACTGCTGCGCGGAAACCGTCATGACAAGGCAGTCGATCAGCACGTCTTCGCGGGGGATACCGTGGCGTTCCGCCGCTTCGACAATCCTGCGCGCGATTGCCAAACGTTCGTCGGCGGTCTCAGGTATTCCGGCCTCGTCCAGTGTCAGGCCGAGCACCGCCGCGCCGTATTTTTTAACGATTGGCAGAACGGCATCAAGCGATCCTCTTTTTCCGCTTACGGAGTTGATTAGCGGTTTTCCGTTATAGATGCGCGCCGCTTTTTCGAGCGCCGCGACATTCGACGAATCGAGCTGGAGCGGCAGGTCGACCGCAGCCTGCACGGCCATCGTCGCTTCCGCAAGAATCTTCGGTTCGTCGATATCAGGCAGGCCGACGTTCAGATCAAGCACGTGCGCGCCCTGTTCCTGCTGTTTGACCGCCTCGCTGCGCAGGTAGTCCATGTTTTTTTCGCGCAGCGCGGCTTGCAGCGTTTTTTTACCGGTCGGATTCAGCCGTTCGCCGATTATAACTACATCGTCACCAAACAGAATCGCTTTTTTGGGCGAACAGACGCCCGTTTTTCTTTCGTTACCGCGTTCGCGCGGCGTGACGAATCCCGTCAGTGCTTTTACTTTCGCGATATATTCGGGGCTTGTTCCGCAGCACCCACCGACGATCCGGACTCCGGCTTCGCAGAACTGTTTCACATATTGCGCGAACTCGTCGGGCGTAATATCGTACCGCATCCCGCTGTCCTCGACCACCGGCAGTCCGGCGTTCGGCTGTACCATCACCGGAATCGTCGCGATAGAAAGAATTTTTTCCACGACCGGCACGAGCTGTTTCGGACCAAGCGAGCAGTTAACGCCGAGCGCGTCAACGCCGAGCCCTTCAAGCGTCATGATCATAGACTCTACGGACGTCCCGAAAAATGTGTAGCCGTTTTCTTCAAAACTCATCGTAGCAAACACGGGCAGGGTGCTGTTTTCTTTTGCGGCCAGTATCGCCGCTTTGAGTTCGTACAGATCCGTGAACGTTTCAAGCAGAATGAGGTCCGCACCCGCGGCGGTTCCCGCACGCACGATCTCCGCAAATACTTCAACGGCTTCCTCAAAGTCCAGGTCGCCCGCGGGTTTCATGACGCGTCCGCAGGGGCCGATGTCGAGTGCAACATATCTGTCCCCGTATCCCGACGCCGCTTCTTTTGCAATTTCGATGGCGGCAGTCACCATCTCGTCAAGCGAACGTCCCGCTTTTTCCGCCTTGAAGCGGTTCGCGCCGAACGTATTCGCAGAGATGATATCCGCCCCCGCGTCGAGGTATTCGCGGTTAATCGAGGCGATTACGTCGGGCGCGCAAAGGTTGAGCGTCTCGGGGATATCACCCAGTTTCAGTCCGCGTTTCTGGAGCATCGTCCCCATCGCGCCGTCAAAGCAGAGAATTTTATCTTTTGGAATTTGAAAGGACATCGTCTTTCTCCTAACCGCGCTTGACGCGGAGCGAGTAAAAAATGCCGCGGAGACTTTCCGCGATGCGCTTTGCGATGTCAGGCTGGTTCATCGTATATAGATGAATGCCGTCTACGCCCGAGGCAAGCAGGTCTACGATCTGGCTCGTTGCGTACGTGATGCCCGCTTCCTTCATCGCCATGCTGTTGTGTCCGTAAGCGCGGATAATTTTCTGCACGGCCTCCGGCACCGTGGCGCCGCACATCGAAACCATGCGGCTGATCTGTGACGCGGAAGTGATCGGCATAATACCCGCAACAACCGGCGTAGTGATTCCCGCCGCGCGCACCGTTTCCAAAAAGTCGTAAAAATGCGCGTTGTCGAAAAAGAGCTGGCTAATCAGCACATCGACGCCCTGATCCGTTTTGTTTTTAAGATATGTGATATCTTCGCGAAGCGATTTCGCCTCGACATGCTTTTCCGGGTAGCAGGCGGCAAAAACGTTGAACTTGTGTTTTTCGCGGATAAATTTAATCAGGTCGGACGCATATTTGAAATCCGTCAGCGTATCGCCCTCCGCAAGATCTCCGCGCAGCGCCAGAACGTTTTCCACGCCTTTTTCGGCGAGCGTACAAAGTGTGCGGTCAAGTTCGTCACGCGTGCAGCCGACGCAGGTCAGGTGCGCAAGCGCCGGAATATCGTAACTGTTCTGGATCGCAGACGCGATTTCGACCGTGTTTTCGCGGCTTGTGCCCCCGGCGCCGTAGGTAACGCTGATTAGATCGGGCGCAAGGCTCGCCAGCGCATCCACCGTAGCAAAAATAGAATCGAGATCGCCCGTCCCCTTCGGCGGGAAAATCTCAAAAGTCAGCGTCGGTCTGCGTGCTTCAAAAAAAGTTTTCATGATAACCTCACCTCAAAAGTTCTTCTACAATAACGGCGATACCGTCGTCGTCGTTGGAGGGCGCAACGATATCAGCAACCGCCAGCACCTTGTCGCACGCGTTACCCATCGCAACGCCGGTGCCGGCCCAGAGCAGCATTTCTTTATCGTTCGAGCCGTCGCCGAACGCCATGACGTCTTCGCGCGCGATTCCAAGCATCGTCGCGACCGATTCCAGGGCCTTCGCCTTGTTAACGTCCGGGTGGACCATTTCGATGAAAGAACCCCAGGACGTTGCGGCGTAAACCCGTCCGCTCAGTTCATCGGTCGTCGCCTTCGTCATTGCGCTGTATTCTTCGGGATCAAAGGCGATGCCAAGCATTTTCGTCGAATCCACGCCAAAACGCCAGAATTCTTCGCCAAGCGGCACGGCCTTCATGCGCGAAATCGACTCGTAATATTTGCAGCGCTCGTCTTTGTCGTCCACTACGTAAAGCTTATCGTCAAAATAGGTTTGCACATACCAGTTATTGTCTTTATAGAGCGAAAGGATATCGGCCGTCGTCTCTTCGCCGAGCCCGCGTTCGTAATAAATTTCTTTCGTCACAGGGTTGCGGACGATCGCGCCGTTATAAAAAATACAGGGCGCGTCCGTTCCCAAACGCTTTACAAACGGCAGTGCGGAGGGATACATGCGCCCCGTTGCCACAACCACTTTGATGCCGTCCGCTATTGCGTTGTGAAGCGCTTTTTCTGTGCGCTCCGTCAGTTCGCTCCGCTCATTTAAAAGCGTGCCGTCCATATCGACGGCGATTAACTTCGGCTTCTTCATACCAAAAACACCAATAACGTGCAGACTTCTCCGGCAACCGCCGACGCGCCGAGCACGTCGCCGTTCACGCCGCCAAGCCAGCGGTTTGAAAGCTTTGCCGCCAGCATGCCGATTGCAAACGTGAGCACGACGGCAACAAGCCAGTAGGCGGGCGAAAAAATCAAAAGCACGGCAGCACAGACAAATGCCGTGAAAAGGTCATATTGCGTGAAAGTATCGACCCAACCCTTTCCCATGCCGGCCTCCCAGGGATATTCGCCAAAATAAGCGGCAACGCATGAAGAAAATCGCCCGACTCCCGCGGCAACGATACACGCGGGCAAAAGGAGATCAAACTGCAACGAAGCGATTGCGGAAGTCCAGATTCCAAAAACCAGAATCAGGCCAATCGCGCCATAAGCGCCCAGCCGTGAGTCCTTCATAACCGCCCGCAACGGCTCGCCCAGTTTACCGGACCCGAAGCCATCCCAAACGTCCGCTACGCCGTCCAGATGAAGCGCCCAGCCGCTCTTTGCATAGGCAGCCGCGCCGATCCAGGCCGCAATCATCGGATTAAGGCCGATGCTGCGGCAAAAAAGAACGACGACTCCCGTAATCAGACCAAGGATCGCCCCGGCAAGCGGCATGAGGGGAAGCGCGCGGTTTCCGGCGACAAGCTCTTTGGGCCACATTTTTTCCGGCAGCGGAATGCGGGACACGAGCGTCCAAATCACGACAAAGCGCGCAAAAAAGTCAAAACGAAAATTCGCATGCTTCACTTCGTCCGCCATCTGCTGCGCATAATATTCGATCTTCTTAAAATTCATTTCCTATTCCTCCCCGGTCCCTTTTACCCATAGCGGACAGCCCGCGACTACAAGCGCAACGCGGTCCGCTTCGGCTGCGCAGAGCTGGTTCACGCGCCCCTGCAAATCGCGGAAGCGCCGCCCCATAAGGTATGGAGGCACGAGGCCAAACCCAACCTCGTTGCTGATAATAATTAGTTTTGCGTCGGGCGCAGGTGATTTACACAGTGCCTCAACGAGCGCGCGTATCTCTGTTTCCTCCGTCTGCCAGGCGTCTTCCGAACCTTTTTCGGCGATGTCGTCCTCCAGAAAAAGGCGCGTAAGCCAGAGCGTCATACAATCCAGCAGCAGCACGCCCTTCATACCGGCCACCGCATCCGGCAGATCGCGGGGGGCGCCCTCCCATGTGCTCCATTCGGCAGGGCGGCGGCTTTTGTGTATCTCAATACGCCGTTCCATTTCGGCATCCTTCGCATTCGCCGTCGCAATATAGGTCACGGGAAGCCCCGATTCTTTCGCAAGGCGTTCCCCAAACGTACTCTTGCCGCTCCGTGCGCCGCCCAATATAAGCGTTATCCGGGAATCCGTCATTAGAAATCAATCCCCTTTATCAAGCTGTCCAGCGCGTTTTGCAGCACCTGTCCCTTGACCTGGTCGTCCACGCCGCTCTCTTTGGAACGACCGCCCGGCCCGACTGGAATTTGAAATTTGAAACGGAACGTCGTATTTCCGCTCGCGAAGTCATCTTCTTTCGGATCGCTCAGTGCGCGAGGTATGGCTTCTTCTTTGTTCCCCTTCATATTGTTTTCAACCCGGATGTTTTCAAATTTCGGAGCAAAAAGCGTGCCTTTCACGTTCATCGTAAAAAAGCGGAACTCGTTTTGTGAAAAACCGCCGATCATACCGGAGAGCAGCCCTTGCAAAAGCTCTTCTTTATTCAGCGATTCGTTCAGGTCGATGCCGAGGTTCATGATCCCCTGGATCGCGCCGAGCAGGGCGTTCAGAGCGCGGATATTGACTTTACCCATACAGAACATACTCAGGCTTCCCTTTGGGTCGACCGTACCGTCAAGCATAACGTTGCGGTAGACGGGATCGTCCGGCGGCGCAATTGCCTGGCTGCCGGGCAAAATCGTAAGATAATCCCCGTCCAGGTTAAAGGAAACCTGCACGGTATCGAAGCGAATCGGATTTCCGCGCGTAAATTTACGCGCCGCTTCTACGGCGTCAAAACCCGATATCTCTCCGTCTTTTAAAAACAGCACGCCCGCAGCCTTCACGGTGCTCGTACGGCCCATATCTCCGGCCGCCCTGACCTTGAGTCCCGCCTGGCCGGTCAGAGATCCCTTCATGTCCGGCGCCGCTTGCTGCAGGATTCCGACAATTTCGGCGTCTGCGATTGTGATGTTGCCGCCCCAACTGTCGTTCTCAATATCGTACGCAAGTCCGCCTTCAAAAGTACCTCCGTTGCTCTTCGCCCTCACATCTTCCATAATCGCGTATCCGTCCATCACGTAGAAAGGCGCGTTTATGTCCTCGACAGAAACGCCGAAGAGAAGCATCTCATTTGAAGAGAAAGTGCCGTCCGCGTTGAACGCGCCGTCAGATAATTCTCCGTGCATCTTAATATCCGCTTTGCCGCTAAGTTTTTCGCGGAACTCCTCCGGCAGGTAGAGCGCGATTTGGAGAAAGTCGATTTCTTTTCCCTCTACATCAACCTTCGCACTCCAGTTCCAGTCTGTCTGGGAAACTTTTACTTTGGCGTCCAGACTGCCATAAAGGAGCATCGCTTTCGCATCGATGTCGAGCCCGGAAAGGCCGCCAGTGAAAGCGACCTTAAGGATTGGCAGGAAGAAACTGCGGTACCGGAAAGGACGTATCGTGCCCTCGCCGCTGATTTGCGGGTCTCCGATCGTACCGCCGACATTGATGCTGCTCGCCGCAAGCCCTTGGAAACCGCGGACCATCGGCAAATGGCGCCGCAAAAGTTCATAGATGTTCATATTCTGCGCATCGATCTTGAGATCCAACGCACCTTCCGCCATCGGCGTCCCCGCGGGCGTCAGCTCGATTGTGCCGCTTACGGAGGTTTTGCCGCGCAGGAAAGTCACCACCATATCTTCCACCTGGACCAGCGACATATCACCGCGCACTTTTCCGGTTGCTTCGTCCGCTTTAAACCCGCGCCAGCTGACGTCGGAGCCACCTACATCGAAAGACCAGATCAACCCGTCCCCGATGTCGCCCGCCATGATCGTTCCGGAAACTTTGCCGCCAAAATCTTCTTCCATACCAAGTACGCCGTTCGCAATCGCCGGACTTACGCCCGTCACTTTGCCGTCAAGCTCCCAGGAAATCTTGGCGCCGCTCTTCGTATTCTGGGGAATATTTACGATGCAGGTAAGGTCCGCCGTTCCACCGCCCGCATTTACATGAAGCGGGTTCAGCGTCAGCTGCCCCGGGATGAATGTGACCGTCGTCCGCAGCGCGTCTACTTCCACACCGCGGAAGGCACCCTGCTTTGACTCCGCGTCCGCAATCACGCGCGGAGATTCCGCCGTTCCGTCTATACGCCAGACGCCATCCGCAGCCGCATCTATTGCGAGCGTTTCAAGAACCGGCAAAAGCGTATAAAAACGCTTTGCCGAAACGCCGGAGAACGTGCCGCTGAAATCAAGCGCCCCGGCGGCAGCCTGGCTTAAATTTCCGCGTCCAGTCACAGAAGCGCCGTTCCATACCGCCTTTACGTCATCCAGAACAAAAGAACCGTCCTTGAAGGAATACTGCGGAGAGACATGTACGTCTTGGAATTCCCCCAACATGCCGGATACTACCTGCGGGGAAGAAACGTCCCCCCGGAAAAGCCAGCTTCCGACAGGGCCCGTCATAGCAGCCTTCACGGCTACGATTCCCTTCGGTGCATATGGCTGCAGCGCTTCGAATACGTCGCCCAACTGATCAAGCACCAGAGAACCGGCGTCGAAACGCAAATCCGCCGGAACGCCTTCCGCAAAACTCACCGTACCGAGAAGTGTCATTTTATTGCCCATATAATCGGCAGAAAAATCGACGTTGCCTGAAGGCTTTCCCGCAAAAAGGGTCTTGCCCTGTATGTTTTCAATTTCAATTTTTTTATAACGCAGCGAAGAAGGTGCGAGCTCAACGACGCCTTCCAGCGCATTGAGCGGTCCCTTTACCTTTGCGTCAAGAGAGGTAATGCCGCCGCCAAAATGCGCGGCCGCAGGGAAATCGGATAATTTCTTGCTCCAATCGTCAAAACGCAGGTCGCGAATACCGGCGTCAAGCTCCAGATAACCGTTCTCCGAACGCAGGTCAAGCATAAAATCTCCCGTAAGCGACGACTGAAAAACCTTGCCCTCGTCAAGTTTGACGCGGATCAGTTTTTCCTCATAACTCCACTGCGCAGAAACCTGAGGAAACGGCACCCCGAATATCAGCGCTTTTTTTAGCGACGCGCTGCCTGTCATCATCATATCGGCGCCCAGCCCAGTAACAGTTGCCTCACCAGACAGGTCGCCCAGGATGCCGACTTTTCGAAGCTGCGGTATGAGCTCCGCGGTTTCGGCTAAATCAATCTCGTTCAGTTTTACGGCCAGATCAAGCGAAGGGTAGACACTGCCGTCAAGCCGCGCTGTGCCGCCTGCCAACTTTAAATTCAAACGCCCGAACGTCCAGCTGCCGTCTTTTTTTTCGATAACGCCGGAAAGCTTGCCCGGCGTCTCGTGCAAGCTGCCCTGCAAATCCAAACCAAACCATTCCGAACCGCGCAAACGCACCGAACTGTTATCGAGCGCAAAGGCTCCCCACTGCGTCTCAATCTGCGTATCGTTCAACTCGATTTTATTAATGGGAATATCAATTGGGCCGGAGCTCGCGTTTTGCTTCGGTAGCATGGCCATCAAATCGTCCCAATCCGAGCGCAGGCCATCAAGGCGTAATAAGCCGATGCGCGGCGAGCCCGTAAGTACGCTGGGCAAGGAAATATTGATCCCGACATCTACTGCACGCAACAAAACGACATCCCCGCTCCTGAGAGCAAGATCCGTACCTTCGAAGCCCGTCAGCGGATTCCCCCTGAGCGGTGAAATATCCAGTTCAATTCCGCCCAGATCCTGCACGGCGTTCCTTACTTGGGTCAGCACCATGTCGCCCATAAAATCAATGCGGGACAAAACCGTCCACCCGACAACGAGCAACAGGACGACGCCGACCAAAGCGTATTTAAGCACTTTATTGTTTCGATTGGGCTTTGCCAAAAAACCAGCTCCAAAAAAAATTAAAGCACAACAACATTTGCGCAAACGACGCGTTGCACTCCTGATTATTCTACCACGCAAAGAGTTTGACGGCACCTTATCTTCGAAACATCACGACGTCCGGCGCGCATAAAAAAAGTGCGGAAAACTTCCGCACTTTTGCGATATTTTTATTTTGGACTTCCTGAACGGAGTTGGTACTTCCATTTTTCATCTACGACAAACTCAGTTCCGAGCGCAATTCGCTGCTTTCGATACGGGATCCCCCGCACTTCAATAAAATACGACTCTCCCGGCAGCAAACCCTCGATGCCGACCGTCAGACTATTCGCCGAGTACTCTTTCACAAGCACCTCGTAATTACGGCCGTAACGTCCCTCCACCGTCACTCGCTCCGTGCCGTCCCACTTAATCGCCGGTTCATCTTCCCGTAACCCGAACGTAAGTTTGACGAACCCGTTTGCGTTATAACGAGCATCGGAGATAAAAATAAATTCATGCATATTCTGCGCGGAAATCTGCCGCCGCACGCGCATCGGCTCCGTATATTCCAGCTTCCATCCGGGAACGGCTAAAAAATATCCCGTAAGGACTATCGAAGTGTCTTTTCCATAATTGATATTACGCAGTTCAAATGTATAGGTTTCATGCGTCCGCACAAAAGGAACATACAGCTCCAGAGATTCCTTCCCACGCCAGGTAATCTGTGCGTTCACCTTATTGCCGATCCTGTCGTAGACGTTAATATCTTCCTTATTGTTCCAGCGCAGCTTCAGCGAATGCCCGGTGTTATCATTAAACTTGATTTTAACGCTTCCATTTTCCTTGTATTCAATCTCGCTGACATAGAGGTTTGTCTGCGCTTCTGCGAAAAGCGCAGGCGCGAAAAGCAAAACGACTATGAAAGTCAGGATCAGACAACGTGCTCTCATGTAGGAACCCTCCGCATATTCAATCAACACCGCTCAACCATATTATGCTGTATTTTTTCGCGGGACAATGCTTTGTATGCAAAATGATGTCAGTGATTCTACTTATTTTTCTACCGTAAATCGCTTCATTAGGTACATAGTATACAAATTATACAATAAGATTTTTTTGTTTCTGATACATCAGTTATCACCATTCAGACCGGAAATTCGGAATTTTCGCAAAACCCGCAAAAGCATTGATATTACTGTGTTTTTAAAAACTATGTAATTTTTTAACAATTCTTTTTTAGTTTAAAATATGCCAATTTCATCCCGAAATTTTATAAAATATAGAATCATTTTAATTTAAAAAACACAGATATATCCTTATAAATACAGATATATCAACGATATTCTTGCATTTTAATTTTATAACCATATCATGGAGAAATAAAGATTCCTTACTTTTCAACTCGTCTTCGTAACTTTACTTCCTATTTAACTACAAATTATTTGATTGACGAAAGCAGAATAATACTGTATTTTGTGCTTTGTAATCAGAAAAATATTTTCCATAAATTTACCCATAAATTCTGGGAGGTGGTCACCGGGAGTATTCGGTCGCTCATTTTTCGCAATCTGATACATCAGGCTCTTTTAAAACACCGTCCACAAATCACACATACGAACGTTGAAAGGAGATCCATCCAAATGAACAAGAAACTCGCGCTTCTCTTTGCAGTAATGTTTGTGTTTGTAGCTCTCGCAGGCCCGGCAACCGCGGCCCCGATTATGTTCCGTTTCTCCGGCCAGTCACCCCCCGACCACGCCTGCACGAAAACG
>JAJDJB010000020.1 GCA_030266985.1 Synergistaceae bacterium OttesenSCG-928-D05 | reverse complement strand
TGATTTGCCGCGGACGTTTTCCCGGTGAAAATCGGCAGGCGTGTTTCGCGGTGTTCGCACAATGAAGCACGCAAGGCAATGAGGAGGAAGCATCGTGTTGGAATTTAAATACTTCCACCTCTTTCGTGGTGGTTTAGGTCATTTTGTGAACTTTCCGCAGTTCGATTTCTTTTCATAAGTTCTCTCTGTCGCACTCTTTCACAAGGTGTGTTGTTGTTTAGCACGTCTTCATATCCGTGTGTGTCCCTGAAAACTGGGCGCACACGGAGTTTGTTTTCTGAAAAGGAGCAATCAAAATGACGGAGAAACACGAAGAATTTATCTGCGGTACTGAAACGGAATCCTTCGACCTTGGAGGATTTGACCAAACCGATGCCGATGTGAGAGCAATTGACACAGCAGAGGCCGAGATGGAGAACGCACTCTCGCATGTAATCGAGGAAATCCGCGCGGGCAAGGGCGGGAAAACACTTCGGGCGTTCCTGCCGATCGTCCTGAAATATGCGTCTAAGGACGCAAAGAAGCATGGCATATCGTTTGAAGATTTATTTCAGGCGGGATGCCTTGCCGTGCTCGAAACGGAGCAGCGATACGACGACGCCAAGTGGGAACCGCGCTGGATGAAACAGCGCGTCCCGCAGGAGATCGAGCGCGCAGTGAAAAAACATTCCAGTTGCGGCGAAGTTGAACTTTCGGAAGAATATATTTCCCGTATGCAACATAATACGCTGCAGTGGATTCGCGGGATGGAAGTGGAGGATATGCTGCGCTCCGCGGTATCGGACGGCGAACTCGAAGTAGCAGATGCATTCCTGAAAGGCTACACGCAAACCGAAATCGCAAACCTGCTCAGCATCTCCCAACAAGCCGTCGCCAAACGCCTAGCGAACATCCGAAAGAAAACCAGACCGCTGCTTCTTAGAGGCGAACAACAATCCCTTGGGCAGTAGGAGGGAATAGCGCTGGAGTCAAATAAACCGCCGTGTATGTGTAAAAACAACCCCAAAAGAGGGTCCTCACGCATGTAGAGATAACAGCTAGCTAGTAAGACACTCACTACCTCCGGCGAGCGGTAAAGTCGCTCGGGGGTGCAAAAAAAGCAATGTTCTGCAATATAGGGGAGTAAAAAAACCCCCCACAGTTGAGATTATGCGGGAGAAGGAGTGGATTTTCTTCCGCATAGTCCTGTAACCCCTCTGGCACTGAGAATCATGCGATGTATTATGAAGCTTATGGGATGGAAAGTCGTCCGTTGCATGAGATTAGGCTTTGCTGTTGTTAAAATCTCTGAATCTCTTGGTGTAGTATAATCATTAGTGAGTTAAGGAACATTGTTTGCAAAGAGATCTTGGAGGGGATTAGTTTGTGGTTGGCGGGACGTTTTTGATATCTTGCATTCTATAGTAACTCAAAAATGATGTGCGAAACAACGGAACCGTGTGGTCATAATTCCCTATCCGAAAAGTGTTCTTAGCCCTACGAATACTAAAATATTGTAGAAGAACTACAGGACATTGTAAAAATATATGGAAGGTGTGGCTAGATGAATATATTATTAAGTTGTGTAAACGTGCGAAATCTGCGCTCAATTAAAAAAGCCAGTGTTTGTCTATGCCCATTTTCAGTCATGTTTGGTATGAATGATAGTGGAAAATCAAATTATCTTCTGGCCTTACAACTAGCATTTGGCAATGGAGGCATCAGAGAAAAAGATGTTTTTTGCTCTCTAGACGAACCTTACTCCACTACAGCAGTTGTTACCATTGATCTTAAATTTATTCCTATCGATGATACCGGCGCGCGAGCGGAAACGTTTAATGACTTGTGGGGACTTCATCTTGGAGATAATATAGCGATCGATGATGATGATAAAGAATTTTTTGCGTTTCGGACAGAATTTGCCTACGATGCTGATAGGCAGGAATATGTCCGTGATCGCACAGTTATAACTGAATGGCGAGAGGATGATATCATTACTGGCAAATCACTGAGATATAAAACTTTGTCGGCTTTTGAGTTCGTTTGTATTGATGCACAACGGGACATGTCATCAGATATTCGTGACAAAAGCTCGATATGGAGTAGACAAATCTCAAAATTAAAGATGTCACCAGAAGCTAAAACGGAAATCGAAACTTCATTAGGTGCATTGAGTGATCGTGTTATGGAGGAGAGCTCGTTCCTTCAAGAAGTTTCACGAGATTTAGCCTCTGCTACGAATACAAGAAATAGTATTGTGGAAATCAATCCGGTTACACGTAGCGTTGATGAATTGTACAAAGGTTTGGATATTTACGTAAAACAAAATTCTGCTGCATCTATTCCAATTTCAAATTTGGGACTTGGCACACGCAGTAGAGCAGTTTTTGCTTCTTTGAAAACCATAATAAATAGAAAAATCAGAGATGCCAACGAAACACCTTATTTTTGTATTGTTGCTTTTGAAGAACCGGAATCTCATATTCACCCGCATTCACAACGCGAATTAGTAAAGGATTTCTCAAAAATTCAAGCGCAACGAGTTGTTACCACTCATTCTCCATATATTGTCGCTTCAACTGAATTGAGCGACTTAATTTATGTCGCTTTACGCAGGGCTGAGACGAGTTTCACCACATTATCAAGCCTAGAACTATCACCCGAAGAAAATCGTCATATTAAAAGGTTCGTACTTAACACGCGTGGGGAATTATTGTTTTCTAATATTGCAATTCTAGCTGAAGGAGAAACCGAGGAGCAAGCGCTTCAAGTGTTTTTCAAAGAGTATTTTGGCTATGAACCTTATGAGTTAGGTATAAGCTTTGTTGGTGTTAGTGGGAAAAACTATCTTCCGTTCTTGAGAATACTAGAAAGTATTGGCACTGCCTGGTATATTTTTAGCGACGGAGAATCCGCTGCAATCAATGATTTACGTTCTACAATGAAGGAATTAAAGGATTTGCCTACGAAACCTGAATTAAACGAATTCAATAACATTATTGTGCTGGATGATTCACATGATTTTGAAACATACTTACTTGATGCAGGATATGACAATGAAATAATCACAGCAATCAACGAATGTGAAGGTGTCGAAGACGGAGAACATCAAGAGTCTTACTTTGAATATTTTTTACGGGTGCATCATGGTGACGCTATGCGACCACGGGATACAGGAGAACGCTGTGAAACTTGTGGTCAAACGATTAGAGAACCCGTCCAACGAGATTACTGTTCGGAGGGTGGGCGGAAACGAGCGATTTGCGATTGTATGAAATCTGGCAAGACCAAGTATGCTGTCCCAATATCCAAACTCATTTGTTCAAATTGCGAAGGTGAGCGGAAGTACCCGCCTAAAATCAAGGTGCTGCTTGAACAAATAAAAGCAACTATGGAGAGATGAAAATGAGCTTATCCCCAAAACAATTACAGATAGTTGAAGCATCTGATAAATATATTTATGTTATTGCTGGTGCGGGAAGCGGAAAAACCCGCACATTAACGGAACGGATCATAAAAATCCTGTCGCAAAGTAAGCGTGGTGAGAAAGTGCTCGCAATCACCTTTAGTAATAAGGCAGCAAATGAATTAGAAGATCGCCTTTTACGCTCCTTTTCTCAAGATCAACTGAACGATCTCGTATACGTGGGAACAGTCCATAATTTTTGCATGGAGATTATACTACAACGAGGCTCAGCTATTGGTTTACCCGATGATTTACATATTTTTGAATCTTTTGAAGATCGTTTTACAATATTCAAAGCAGCGCTAGATAATGTGCCGCAAATGAAAACGAAGTACCAAAGTTATGATGGTAAAATAAATTCAAAAGAAATTCGAAAAATCTTTGAGAGTTTAAGTAAGGCAAAAAGAAATTTTAAATTCCCATCGGATTATACACCTAGGTCAATAAGTCAACGTCTCTATCAAGAATATAATGATTTGATGCTTTCGCAAAATGCTATTGATTTTGATGATATTCTTTTATATGCATATAGAATAATGGTTGAAAAGCCATCTATAGCGAAGATTTATCAACGCATATATAAGTATATTTGTGTAGATGAAGCGCAAGATTTAAATAAAGCGCAATATTCAGTAATAAAGGCAATTGCGGGAGATTCGGCAAGCATTTTTATGGTTGGTGACCCTAACCAAGCTATTTATGGATTTAATGGATCTTCCAGCCACTATATGTGTAGTGATTTCCCCAAAGACTATGCTGCTCGTAAATATGAATTGCTTGACAATTACAGGTCATCACAAGCCATTATTGATGCTGCTAAAGTTATTGAACCAAGTTTTGAAATGGAAGGGAGGCTGCCAATAAAGGGCAAACTGGAAGTAAGGGTCTTTGATGATGAATTATCGGAGGCTACATGGATATCTAATAAGATTAATGAACTGCTTCAAAATGGTCACCCTGACATCGAAGGAGGAAAAATTCTACCGCAGCAATGTGCAGTTTTAGCTAGAAATCGGTATGTGTTCAATGCTTTGACAAAATTATTTGATGTGCAGGGCAGAGAATATAACCTAAGAGTCTCTGTGAATCAAGCTCTGTTGAGCGAATCAGTTTTTTTCAAGTTGTTTGATCTCGGGTTACGTGTCATCATGAATAAAAATGATGCCCTCCATTTATCTGATATGTCTCGTTTGATAAATGGTACAGCGGATAATATTTTAACTTTCGAAGAACTTAGGGCAAGCCAATACCTAGTCAATGCTATTGGTGAAAAGGGCAGGACAATTATCAACTCGGCTTGGGATTCTATTCAGCTTCCGGCGAATACTTTTAGATTTAATAAAGTATTGGCGATGCTCTCTTCCTATTGCGAAGATGAGGGGAATTTCTTAGATGATAATGAACGCTCTTTAGTCTATAATGATTGTCTTTCTTGGCAGGAACGTTGGAATGTGTATGTAAAAAATTCATCTATTGAAGATCGCAGTTTAGCGCATATGATGCGTTCAATTGCGTTGGGTATCACGAACATTGCCAAGGAGTCTGGGATAACACTTTCTACCGTGCATATGTCGAAAGGACTTGAATTTGACGTGGTGTTTGTAATGGGGCTCAATGAAGGCGTTTTTCCAGATTATCGAGCGCTAGATAATGTGGCACAATTAGACGAAGAACAACACAATATGTTTGTTTCTATCACGAGATCTAAACGCCTTTGCTATTTGAGCTACCCCCAAATGCGGGTCATGCCTTGGGGGGGCTCAAGAAGGCAGCAGCCATCGAGGTATGTAGCTCAACTTTCAGAACAATAAGTCAATAGTTAGCCGAGGTGCAAGGAGATACGCCAGCGACGTTTTTATTTCCCTGCGTGCTGCAATTCAGGTGTCGGCAATTGTAAGAGTGTATTTTACGCTGAGGAGCTTATCATTTCATGAACGGAGATTCATTATGCTATCTTCAGAAAGTGCGGATATGCTCTATTTAGTCAACCATATCGCAAGTAAGCTTGGCATTGCCTTGTGTATAAAACAATACGAAGATGCCAATATCTATGGTATTCATGCCCCTCACCCAGCCCTCGTTCCATCCGGTACTTTTTTCTCCGGCATTACCAGCACGGGGACAATACCGTCTTCATAGCCGATGTCGAACAGCATGCCGTGCGAGGTCAGGCCGAACATGTTTTTTGGCGCGAGGTTGACGACAAACAAAGCCTGCAAGCCTTCAATTTCTTTTGGGTTTTCCCGTTCTTTTTTCATGCCGACTAAGATTGTGCGTTCGAAAGAGCCGAAATCGACGGAGAGTTTCACGAGCTTATCCGATTCGGCGACGTCTTCCACCGTTCTGATCGTCCCCACCCGAATATCAATTTTTTCCAAATCCTTCATCGTAATTTCCGCTTTCACCGTTTCCATGGCATCCTCCGTTTTTTGTTCGCTGTCGCTCGAAAAATAGGTTTGTACGGATAGATTATAGCAGGGCTTCTGTGTCTCCCGGCCAATAAAAAAGAGGCTTAGCCAAAGCTGAACCTCTCGAGGGGTTTTCTGTTTTTCTTTCTTACGCCAAATTGGGTAGTGTTGGGGCAGCCTGTCGAAGATCTTGATACAGGGCTTTCGCCTCGTTAAGATGCTCTTGCGCTTTCGTTGATTTGCGAATCTCTGTTTCTGCCCAAGGATCTTTTATCCCTTCTTCTTCGTGCAGATAGAGTGCGGTGGCTGCCAGTTCAAGCACGACGGAGTTCGCTTTTGCGGCGGTTTCTATTAGTTTCGTCAGAGGAGCGGACATTTTTGTTTTTGGTGTTTTATCTGTGGTCGAATAAATCGAATAGGCTCCTCCCCACGTCGTTGTTTCTTCTTTTTCATTTACGATGCCGAGGTAAACTCCATGATTAGTAGCATCCGAAAGATCTTCGCTATATGGCCCATAATGGTAATACCGATAGTTGAAACCCGCCTCCCAGCCAGCGACTTGCAACAAATATATGGTTTTTTGCAAACGCGTTTTACCAACAAGGCGCCCGCCCGCTGCTTTTATAACATCGACTACAAGGCTTGCTTCATCCTGTAATGACATTGTGATTCCTCCTCTGGTTTATCTGATTATAACAATTTCTTGTGCCAATCGGCTAGTATCCCGACAAAGAAACGAGCTGCTTCGTTGTCTGCTTCGCTTACATATGCACGCGCAGTCCAGAAAGGCTCGACGTGTTGAAGGAATGACGAGTGGTTTTCGAGCAGGTCGATTTCTCCATTGTTTTGCAACCAAATCCGGTCTGATGCCTTTTTGCTTTCAAGAGCCGGTTTATAAGGCGCTCTGTCTAACTCATCAAATAAAATCAAATTATCGCAGTTATCACGCTGAGCCAGGTTCCAAGCTTCTACTTGCCTTTTCAAATCCGTAAACGCTTCCCGTAGCTTTGTTTTCTCTTCCGGAGTAGATACTCTGGGGAGTAGTTCGCTCTTGATGTCTTTTTTTATGCATTTAAATATTTTCCGATTGGCTAATCTGGCCGATAGG
This sequence comes from Synergistaceae bacterium OttesenSCG-928-D05, assembly GCA_030266985.1. Taxonomy (GTDB): domain Bacteria; phylum Synergistota; class Synergistia; order Synergistales; family Synergistaceae; genus JAJDJB01. The sequence continues at coordinate 24,159 of JAJDJB010000020.1, read as the reverse complement.
TTGCTTATATTTCTGTTCTCCGAATGTTTTAGCTGGTCAATTGCACCCCAAATAATAGTGTCGTCTAAAGCAAGAATATTTTCGATTTTGTCAGGATTCTTTGCAAAGCGAATCAAGCAATGTTTTGCAGGAAGATTGACTTTTTTGCCGCCTCCAGAGTCGATCTCATTCATGATGCATAGCATAAGCTCTGTAAATAGTTTTTCCATACACCTCGTCGTCTTATGGAAATAAACGCTGGGGTACATGTGAAACAGATTCATGATGTATGCTTCGGACGCATAAATCCCTTTGTGATTCAGTACCAAAGTTTCTCTTGTCGAAGGGGTTTCGTTTTCTAATGCAAAACTTACTTTGCCGACTTCAAGATTGGAAAGTAACCATTCCAAGTCGACCGTTCCAAGATAGGTGCCCGTCATCAGGCGGTCTCTTTGCATATAGTCGAGCCGATCTGCATCGAATCCTCCAGAAACCACAGCACTATATATATCGTCTTGGTCGCCTATAACTTGAGCCACACTATCACTGAAATTTCGGGAAAACTTATTTAACGTATCTGCAATGGCTCCTTCGCGTATCAATTTATTGCTGATATGCTCGTGGTCAATCGCTTTGATATTACGGCGTTTGCCGACTTCTTCGAACGCATGACTGAAAGGACCGTGTCCCAGGTCATGGAGCAATGATGCGGCGAGTGTTGCTTGACCCGGGATCTGTTTAAATGCATCCGATTCTCTTTCTATAATGCCTAATAAGCGCCTTGCAATATGAAACGTTCCTATACAATGGGAAAATCTCGTATGTGTGGCACCTGGATATACGAATTCTGAGAAGCCAAGCTGTTTGATGCGTCTTAGTCGCTGAAATTCTCTGGTTTGTATGACGTCCCATAAAACGTTCTCAAGCTCGTTGGCCCGAAACTCGATGAGGTTGTATAAAGGGTCACGTATTCTATTTTTGATATATGGCATGAAGCATCCCGCAGATTATTAAATTTAATTTATAGTTACTGTATGTTATCATGTCTTTCTGGCTATGGCAAGAAATATCTGTAATAAAACGATGTCAATTTTTGGGAGTAACTTTTTAGAGGCAGTTGCTTGCTGGCAAGTAGTCGACACACAGCATGGTTTTCATGAGGCTATAGAAAAACGCTAAAACATAAAACGTGTGGGCCTGGATCGAAATCCAAGCCCACACTATTTGTAAACAAAAGGTTGAGGGGATTGTTGCTGTCTTGTTTAATGGTGCCGGGGACGAGACTTGAACTCGTACGGGTCACCCCACACGCCCCTCAAACGTGCGTGTCTACCATTTCCACCACCCCGGCACTAGAGACAAGGGAAATTATACGAATCAAACCGCGATTCGTCAAGTTCCTATGCGCATTTTTTTAAGGATTCGCCGATTTGGCGGCAATCCTTAATTGAATTCGCGGCGCTCTTTGATACGCGCAGCCTTGCCGCTGAGCTTGCGCAGGTAGTAGAGCTTCGCCCTGCGGACGCGGCCTTTGCGGACGACTTCGATCTTGTCGATGGTGGGGCAGTGGACGGGGAAGATTCTTTCCACGCCGATGCCGCCGGACATCTTGCGGACGATGAAGTTCTCGCGGATGCCGCCGTGCTGGCGGCCGATGACGACGCCTTCGAAAATCTGGATACGCTCGCGGTTTCCTTCTTTAACTTTGACGTGCACCTTTACGGTGTCGCCCGCGCGGAATTCAGGGATCGTCGTCTCGTCTTTGCGGTATCTTTTTTCAATAAGTGCGATTCTCGGATCGATCATGAGGTTTTTCCCTCCTTGCTGTTTTCTTTTTTTAATTTAAATGTCTATCGCCAGCCGAAGAACCTGTCTAGCGTGATGCTGACGGCGCTTCTGACGGACAAGTGGTTCCAGTTGTCGACTCCGCCGGAGATTGGAGTCATGACTGCGTCTGCGCTCGCTAAGATTTCGTCGTGCAGCCCCCATCCGGTTCCGAATTGGAATACGGGTGCGTGCTGGTTTGCCAAAATCTCCCGCTTGATGGAGAGCCAGTGCGTTGCGCCCTCGTGCGTTTTTGCAGTTGTGGCGATTTTGTACGGTTCGGTTTTTTCTTTTTCGCGCACCCAGGCGAGGGCTTTTTCAACGGAGGCGAAGATTTTTATTGTTTTAAAGGCTTCGCTTCTGTCGGGGTTGTGTGTCGCTCCCCATCCTTCAGTCCAGTGCGCGGTGATTTTTCCCGCCATTTCCCGCTGTTGCGCCAGAGGCGTAACGAGCAGGTATTTTTTGATTCCGTAAGCGCGGCATGCCCTTGCGATGTCGTGCAGGTCCATTCCAGTGATGGCTGTGGAGGATTTTTCTCCTTTTTTGTCTAGCACGGGGTAGTGCACTTCCATGACGTAGGCGCCTTTTTCGAGCCAGGGCATGATGCCTGCCCGGCTGAGCAGGTCCGGCCGTCGCTCGAGCGTCCTTCTGATCGATTCGCTGCGCCGCCATTTCTCTATGGCTTTCGCATCGCCCGAGAGGAGGACTTCGGGGACTTCTTCGCCTTGCCATTCGGCGGGTCTGGTGTAGTGCGGCGTGTCGAGCATCCCGCTGTAGAAGGAGTCTTCTTTTACCGCCGCGCTTTTGCCTACGACCCCGGGAATGAGGCGCGAGACCGCGTCTACGATGGCCATCGCCGGCATTTCTCCGCCCGTTAGGACGAAATCGCCGATTGAGATTTCAAGGTCCACGTACTTCGCCGTAAAGCGTTCGTCTACTCCTTCGTAGTGTCCGCAGAGTAGGACGAGGTGTTCTTTTCTTGCGAGGTCCTCTACCAGTTCCTGATGCAGCCTGACGCCTTGCGGTGACGGGTAGGCGACGAAGGGTTTGGTTTCGCCTGCGATAGTTTCGAGCGCTTTTCCGAGCGGTTCCGCCATGAGTACCATGCCGCCGCTGCCGTATGCGTAGTCGTCTATCTGCCTGTAGTCCCCGCTTGCGAAGTTCCGGATGTCTACGACCTGGACTTCGAGCTTTCCTGCGGCAATCGCGCGTCCGAGGACGCTTGCGCCGAGGTAGTTTTGCATCAGTTCAGGGAAGGCTGTGAGGATCGAGATTTTCATTTGTTCAATCCCAGAGTCCTTCCGGTATGGTGACCGTGATTGTTCCTGCCTGCACGTCAACGCTGTTGATGGCTTCTCCGACTGCGGGTATGGGAGCGAGTTTCCCTTCGAGCGTGCGAATGAGGTAGACGTCGTTGCTGCCGGTGAACATGACTTCTTCGATGATCCCGAGCTCGCGCCCCGTTTCGTTCTCAATTGCTTTGAGTCCGACGAGGTCGTCTATCCAGTATTCGTCGTCGTCGAGTGCTGCCCGTTCGTCGTTTGCCACGGTGACGACGCTTCCTTTGATCAGTTCTGCCGCGTCTCTGTCGTTTATGCCCTCCGCCTCAAGAAAGAAGGTGCCTTTGCCCTCGTAGGGCGCGATTCTTTTGACTTTGAGCGTTTTGCGAGGTTTCCCGGGTTTGCTTAGGACGAGCTCTTGCATTTCGAAAAAGCGTTCGGGAAAGTCGGTGAGCGGGAGCAGCAGCATTGTGCCGTTGATTCCATGCGCGCCGACGATTTTACCGACGATCGTCCTGCCTTCCGGTGCAGCCTCACTTTTCTTCGACATCTACATCGACCTTTTCGCCTGATTTTATGGAAGCAGCCTTTGCCACGTGGCGGATTGCGTTGATCGTGGAGCCTTTTTTGCCAATGACTCTTCCGATGTCTTCGGATGCGACTTCGATGGTGACCAGGACCGCGCCCGAATCGCTGTTGTCTTGTTTGACTTTGACCGCGTCAGGGTTCGTTACGAGCCTGCGCACGATTGTATCTACAAGACTTGCGTAATCCGGCATGACCTATGCCGCCTTCGCTACTGTGCGTCCGCGGGCGCCTCTGCGGCTTCCTCCGCAGGCGCTTCTTCCGCCGGGGCTTCCGCTGCGGGAGCCTCTTCCACGGGCGCCTCTGCCTTTACTTCGACTTCGGGTTCCGCTTTTGCGGGCTTCGCTTTGGGTTCCGCTGCAGGTCTTTCGGGCGCTTCAAGAACGCCTGCTTTTTGGAGCAGGATCTTGGCTGTGTCGGACGGGGACGCCCCGTTGCCGAGCCAATGTTTGGCGCGTTCCGCATCCACCTTAATTTCTGCCGGATCGGTCAGGGGATTGTAGGTTCCCAGAATCTCGATGAAGCGGCCGTCTCTCGGCGAGCGTGAGTCGGCAACTACCAAGCGGTAAAAGGGAGCCTTCTTTTTCCCGTGACGGGAAAGACGAATTCTAACTGCCATCTGTGCAAACACCTCCTGTTGTGTTTTCTCTGAAATCTATGGTTCAGATTTCTGATTTATCGTTGAAATCGGTTATTCCGATGTCAATGCTGTTTTGTCGCGTCTAAGGGCTAGCCGAAGAATTTCTTGCGTTTTTTGCCTCCGCCGAAGCCTCCGCCGCCCATGCCGGGCAGTCCGCCCATTCCCGGGGGCATTTTGAAGTCTTTGCCGCCCATTTTTCCGAAGGATTTCATCATGGTTTTCATTTGTTCATATTGCGCGAGTACCTGGTTGACCATCTGAACGGTGGTGCCGGAGCCTTCCGCGATGCGCCGGCGTCTGCTGCCTTTGATGACGTCCGGGTTGCGGCGTTCCTGAAGCGTCATCGAGAGGATGATTGCTTCGGTGTGTTTGATGCGTTTATCGTCTATGGGCATGTCTTTGAGCGCTTTGCTTGCGCCGGGGATCGGCAGCATTTCGAGCACTTTGTCGAGCGGTCCGAGCTTTTGCACCTGCTGGAGCTGCAGAAGCATGTCTTCCATGGTGAAACGGTTTTTCTTGAGGCTTTCCTCAAGGCGGTTCATGTCTGCTTCGCTCGTGGCGGCCTGTACTTTTTCAAGCAGGCCCTCCATGTCGCCCATGCCGATGATGCGCTGCGCCATGCGTTTCGCGTCGAAGATTTCGAGGTCGTCTGTTTTTTCGCCGGAGCCCGCAAGTTTGATGGGAACGCCTGTGCTTGCGCGGATCGCGAGCGCGGGGCCGCCTCTTGCGTCGCCGTCCAGCTTCGTAAGCACGATGCCCGTGAGGCCGAGGCGTTCGTTGAAGACGTTCGCGACGTTGACGGCTTCCTGTCCGGTCATGGAGTCTACGACGAGCAGGACTTCCGTTGGCGGCATCGCCGTCTTCATGTTCTCGAGTTCGCGCATGAGTTCGTCGTCCATCTGGAGACGGCCTGCGGTGTCGAGAATGATGAGGTCGCAGAGGTGGTCTTCCGCGTATTTGCGCGATTTCTGCGCGACTCTTACGGGATCTGTTTCACCCTGTTCGGGGCCGAAAAACGCGATGTTTGATTTTTCCGCGAGGACGCGAAGCTGCTCAACGGCCGCGGGCCTGCGAAGGTCGCACGCGACGACGAGGGGTTTGTGCCCCTTTGACATGCGTTTTGCAATTTTGACGGTGGTCGTCGTTTTACCGGAACCCTGGAGGCCGACCATCATGTAGATCGTCGGCGGTTTTGGCGATATGCTGAGCGGCACTGCCGCGTCGCCCATGATTTTGATGAGTTCTTCGTATACGATGGTGTAGATGAGCTGCGCGGGCGTGATGGAATCAAGTACTTCCTGCCCCGTGGCGCGAACTTTGATTGCCTCGACGACGTCTTTGACGACTTTGAAGTTGACGTCCGCCTCAAGCAGTGCGCGGCGCACTTCGCGCAGCGCTTCGTTGATGTCTTCCGCAGTCAGTTTGCCTTTGCCGCGGAGTCCCGCGAAAATATTTTCAAAACGTTCCTTGAGTGAATCGAACATTCTTTGTCCCCTTACGCCTCAAGCAGGCTGGAAAAAGTTTCGTAAAAATCTTTCGGCAGACGCGTTTTGTTTTCTTCGAGCATCTGCGTCATTTGTTCGCGGCGGCTTTCTTTTTCGAGAAGGCCGAGCGAGCGTTCCGTTCCTTCCATGTGCTCTTTCGAGCGCGTTACCAGATCGTGTACGCCCTGGCGGGATACGCCGAGCGTTTCCGCCGCTTCCGCGAGCGAAAGGTCCTGCAGCAGGACCATCTCGCAGGCGAGGCGCTGCTTTTCGGTCAGCAGGCCGCCGTAGGCGTCAAGAAGGAGTCCGTCCCGGATGCGTTGTTGCAGTGTGATTTCTGTTGTTGCCATATCTTAGACGCCCCCTTCTTAAAACTTGCCTTGCGTGTGTTGCAAAAAACGAAATTGATTCGACAACCAGCGTATTATAGCAGGGTTTTATATGGTGTCAAGTATTTTTACTTGACGCTCGAAAACGCGGCGTCCAAAAGAAACGGCGCGGTGCATAGTTGCACCGCGCCGATTGCATCAGGGCCTTTATGCCGCATCGTCAGATATTGCGGCCTACCCCGGCCTCTATCGCTTTTTGATAAACGTTGTGGGCGATGACGACGTCAAGCGTCGCAAACCCGACGGTTTTCATGAGGGTGATTTCGCGCTCACCGCTCCGGCCCTCTTTTTTGCCGAGGATGAGCTCTCCCAGTTCCCCGTTGATTTTGTCAAAACTGAATTTTCCTTCGGATATGGGGATTAGGAAGTCTCCCGCTTCGCTTTCGATTGCTTCCCAGTTGTCGATAAATATTTTGTCCGCACGCCGAAGGGTCGCTTCGTCGAGTTCACGTTTGTGCGGCAGGAAAACGCCGACCGCGTTTATGTGCGCGCCCGGTTTTATTTTTTCGCCGTCGAACACGGGTTCCGCGCTTGTGGTAACTGTTGTGATCACGTCTGCGTTATCGATCGCGTCGTCGGATGTCTTTGCTTTGATTATCTTTGTCCCGAATTTTTCAGCTACGCCAGCGGTTCTTTGGATAAAGGAATCGATAAATTCCGGGTTTTTGTCGAACACCCTGATCTCGGAAAAGTTTCTGACGGTCATAAGCGCTTCAAGTTGCGACGCTGCCTGTCCTCCGGTGCCAAAGAGCGCACCGGTCGAAGCGTCTGTGCGCGCGAGCAAGGATGTAGCAAGTCCCGAGACTGCGGCGGTGCGCAGGCGCGTGAGTTCTGTTCCGTCTATAAGGGCGTTGACGATTCCTGTTTCAGGATCTGCCAGGATAACGGTGGCGGATACGGCGGGGAGTCCTTTGTTGGGGTTCTCGGTGTATGTGGAGACGATTTTTATGCCCGCCTGCGGATACCTTTTTACCAAAGCAGGCATGAAAGAGGTGATGGCGTTCGGCCCTACGTCAAAATTGATCCGCGGCGGCGCTTCGCATCCCCCTTCTGTCTGCAGGATGAAAGCCTCCCGGTCGGACGCGATTGCGTCTTTCATCGAAAAAATGTTACGAATTTCCTCTGCGCTGATTATCAGCATGGTTTGAATCTTCCTTTCCTGTTGTTCTGGAGTAAAAGCCATGGTGGTGTTATATACAAAGAAGGTTCCATTTTAATTTCGAATATTTTTGGCGGATGCTTTACCTGTTGTGCCGATCCGTTAGCTTTGTTTTTGACGCTCGTTCGAGGATCGATTCGACAACTTTTGTTTTAGCGTCCGCGTAATGCTGGATGTCTTTCCAAATTTGCTGCGCTAGTTCACGCTTTTTATTCGCATAAAGTTCTCGGTCTTCCGCGTTCTCACGCAGCCAGTCGCGGAAGCGCAGCATGCGTTCTGCTTCCGGTGTGTCTTTGCCGAATACGTGCAGGTTGATGTCGGGTTGTGTGCCTTTGAGCAAGCGGTGTTCGTGCCAGCCCGGTTCCCGGATGCGAAGGGCGTAGCCCGCCTCTGATAGCTGCGGAATGTAGGCGCTCTCGTCGGCTGCGTCCGCTATAACCAATAGAATATCTATGATTGGTTTGGCGCATAGGCCGGGTACGGAGGTTGAGCCGACGTGGAAAAGCCCCAATATTTTTTTGCCTAGCGCGCCGTTGATTTTCGCGGCTTCCTGCTCATACAGCGAAGGCCACGCGGGGTTGTATTCAACAAGTTCAATCGGCGCGTTTAATGGTTTTCGCGCGCCGATCGTTACGTTTTGGATGTATGTGTCGCGCGCCTCGTTTGCAGGCATTTCGTTGCCCGCGGCGCCGCTATTCTTCGTCAATTACCCCCGGGTCGTAAAGCGCGTACAGGGTCTGGGTGCCTTTTTCTTCGAGTCCCGCGTCCGCAAGCTCTTCGTAAAGCTCCAGGGCCAGATCAAGGCCGGGCACGTCAAGTTCGCAGTCGTTCGCCGCTTCCGCTGCAAGTTTCATGTCTTTGATGTAGTGTTTGATGTAGAAGCCGGGTTCGAAATCGTTATTGAAGAGGCGCGGCGCATAATTCATCAGGCTTGCGCTGCCCGCTGCGCCTGTTGCGAGCGCGTCGAATACTTTTTTCTGATCGAGGCCGACGGCTTTGGCGAACGCGAGCCCCTCGCACATGCCGATCATTGTACCCGCGAGCATGGTCTGGTTGACGAGTTTTGTGTTTTGTCCTGCGCCAGCCTTGCCCATGTAGTTGATGTTTTTGCCCATGGTCTCAAAATACGGCAGTACGGTGTTGTAATCTTCTTCTTCGCCGCCGACAAGAATTGTGAGCGTGCCTGCTCTTGCGCCTTTATCTCCGCCTGTGACCGGCGCGTCCAGCACTTTAACGCCTTTTTTATGTCCCTCTTGCCATATTTTCTGCGCGAGTTTGGGACTCGACGTCGTCATGTCGACGAGAATCGCGTCTTTTTTTGCGTTTGCGATCAAGCCCTTGTCACCGAGATAAGTCGCTTCTACGTCTTTTGGGAAGCCGATGATGGTGAAAATTACGTCGCATTTTTTTGCGATTTCAACAGGCGAATCTTCCCAGACCGCGCCTTTCGCCAAAAGCGGTTCCGCCTTTGACTTCGTGCGATTGAAGACGTGGACTTCATTGCCTGCCGCAAGCAAATGCCCCGCCATGCCGACGCCCATAACGCCTGTACCGATGAATCCGAGAATTTTTTTGTCCGCCATAAATACCGCTCCTAACGATAATATTATCTTTTTCGCTTCCATATTCTACAACATCCGGTATGAAAAAATCAAAAATCGCTCTGTTTTTTAAGGAGTGCGCCGAAAGCCGGGGTTTCGAAAAATGTTACGAAAATTTTGTGCCGATTTTTTTCTGAAATTTTTAAGTTGGCGCAAATTACTCTCTCAGAGCGTTCTTTTATCCCTTAAACTAGATCGCGTGGAAGTTGGCATGGAACCTTGCAATAGCATGGAGCGGTGCTCGTGTTGCTTTAGCGGCGGGCCTGGGAAATTTTTAAGTAATGTCGTGCAAAATAGAAATTCGCGTATAAAAGGGGGAGTTTTATTTATTTCTAAAAAATTTTTAGAATGATTTTCTGGCGAACAAATGATACAATGATCTTACAGTTAGGGCTGACATTGTCATAAAATAGGAAGGGAGCGGGATATAACGGAAGTATAACGAACTTCACGAAACGTTTCCCGGCGCATCAGCTCTAAAAAAATTTCTGGTTTTCTTATATTGTGAGGAGGTTTACAAGGTGTCCTGGTTCGAAAAGCAATTCAAATTGAAAGAACACAACACGGACGTACGTACGGAGATTCTGGCGGGTATCACGACCTTCATGACGATGGCCTATATTATTTTTGTCAACCCCGGCATTCTCTCCGCCACAGGCATGCCTTTCGGTGCGGTTCTAGTCGCAACGTGTATCGGCGCGGCGTTTGCAACTGTACTGATGGCTTTCATGGCGAACTATCCGTTCGCACTTGCGCCCGGCATGGGGCTCAACGCGTTTTTTGCGTTCACGGTCGTGCTTGGCATGGGAATTAGCTGGCAGGTTGCGCTTGCCGCGATCTTCGTTGAAGGTATTATCTTCATTTTGCTGACGCTGACGAAGGTTCGCGAAGAGGTTGTCAACTCCATCCCCGTTGCGCTCAAACTGGGGATTTCTGCGGGAATCGGTCTTTTTATCGCGTTCATCGGCCTTCAGAGCGCCGGGATTATCGTTAATAATGACGCAGTCCTGGTTGGGCTTACAAGTTTCCGCGCGAATCCAGCCGCGTTGCTTGCACTAATCGGCCTGCTCATCATGGTTGCTCTGGAGATCAAAAAGGTGCGCGGCGGTATCCTGATCGGTATCATTGCCGTGACGATTCTGGGCATTCCGTTCGGCATCACGCAGATGCCGGAAGGCATTGTTTCCGCACCGCCGTCCCTCGCTCCGATTTTCTTCAAGATGGATTTTTCAGCACTGAAAAGCCTTAACTTCTGGATCATCGTCTTCACGTTCTTCTTTGTCGACTTCTTCGACACGGTCGGCACGCTCGTCGGCGTTTCCTGCCGCGCGAATATGTGCGACAAGGACGGCAAGCTTCCGAAGGCGACGCAGGCTTTGATGGCAGACGCAATTGGAACAACCGTGGGCGCGGTGCTCGGAACGTCTACCGTTACGACTTACGTCGAAAGCGCAAGCGGCGTCGAGCAGGGCGGACGTACGGGCCTTACGGCGCTTACGGTTGCGGTGCTTTTCTTCCTGGCTATGTTCCTGAATCCGCTGATTTCCATCGTGCCCGCGTGCGCGACGGCGCCTGCGCTGATTATGGTCGGCGGTTACATGATGATGAGCTTCAAAGACATGAAATTCGACGACTGGACGGAGTTCTTCCCCGCGCTGCTCGCGTTTTTCATGATGCCCTTCGCGTACAGCATTGCGGCGGGGATCGAGTTCGGCGTAGTTTCCTACGTGGCGCTCAAACTTGTGTCGGGCAAGCACAAGGATCTGCACTGGATCATGTACGTGCTGGCGGCGCTTTTCATCCTCAACAGAGCTTTCCTTTAAATAAACCGCAATTTTCTCGAACCAATTTTCGGAGCCTCCTGCTACTATAGGGGAGGCTCGTTCTATTTTTGGAACATAATCTCAAGGAGGGTGCGGTATGGAATTTCGCTTTGAACACTTTAACTTCAACGTTTTGGATTTGGAAAAAAGCATGGCGTTTTACGAGAAAAGCCTGGGGCTCAAAGAAGTGCGGCGCAAGGAAGGCGAATCCTTTACGCTCGTTTATCTGGGCGACGGGAAAACTTCTTTTCAGCTCGAGCTGACCTGGCTGCACGATCGCTCAGAGCCGTACGACCTCGGAGAAGCGGAGTTTCATCTCGCGTTTACAGCGACGGATTTCGCCGCCGCGCATAAGCTTCACGAGGAAATGGGCTGCATCTGTTTTGAGAACAAAGAGATGGGAATCTATTTTATTGAAGATCCGGACGGATATTGGCTCGAAATTGTTCCGAACAGGAGCTAACGGACACGCGGAGGGGAGACCTCCGCGTTTTTCTTTTGTTTTTCTCCTTACATTAAGTGTATACACTGTCTTACAATAAAAAATTAAGTGAATTTAGGCGAATTTGTTTTTTTGCATTATGAATGATGTATGCAATAAAATATTTTTCGTGTTTTTACGCTAAAGAACCCTTTTGTACAGTAGACAAACTGACGCTGGAATGCTAATCTTTCTGCGCGACATGGCGTCCAATTGTCGTATTGCGCATTTTTTTATAAGGTTTTCCAAATTTGAACGGAGGAGGATGTTCGATGGAAAAGATTATGGAAATCAACGGCATTGTTAATGGTTTTGTTTGGGGACCGCCCATGCTGACGCTTTTGGTCGGTACGGGCATTTGGCTCACTCTTTATCTCGGGTTCCCGCAGCTGCGCTATTTCGGCGCTTCTATGAAAGAGGTGCTCGGAAAGATTCGTCAGAAGAGCAGTTCGGAAGGCAGTATCTCATCCTTTGCGGCGATGGCGACTGCGCTTGCCGCGACGGTCGGCACGGGTAATATTGCCGGCGTTGCGACGGCATTGCATTTGGGCGGGCCGGGCGCGCTCGTCTGGATGCTGCTCTCGGCTTTCTTCGGGATGACCACAAAGTTCTGTGAAGTCACGCTCGCTGTGCACTACAGAGAGAAGGACGAGCAGGGCAATTTCCGCGGCGGTACGATGTATATCCTAGAAAAAGCCCTCAATATGAAGTGGCTTGCGATGATTTTTGCGCTGTTTGCGTTCCTGGCGTCGTTCGGCATCGGCAATATGGTACAGGCGAACTCCACGGCGGAAGGTATGGCGATGGCATTTGGCGTTCCGCATATGTACACGGCGGTTGCGCTTGCGATTATCGTCGGACTCGTCGTTTGGGGCGGTTTGACGCGTATTGCGACGGTCACGGTTTACCTTGTTCCTTTCATGGCGGTTTTCTATATTGTTGGAGCGCTGATTGTTCTGATGAATAACGCTTCGGAAATTCCGCACGCAATCTCGCTCGCTATGCAGGGCGCGTTCGGCGACCCGCAGGCGATTCCCGGTGCGTTCGCGGGCTGGGCGGTCAAAGAAGGCGTCAAACGCGGTATCGCACGCGGTGTTTTCTCGAACGAAGCCGGACTTGGCTCCGCACCGATGGTGCACAGTGCGGCGAGGGTCGACCACCCAGTGCGTCAGGGCTTCTACGGGATTTTTGAAGTGTTCATCGACACGTTTATCATTTGCACGCTGACAGCGACGACGATTATGACGTCCGGCGTTCTTCTTGGTGAACCGACGCTGACCGGCGCGCAGCTCTCGCTCGCTGCTTTCCAGTCTTCACTTGGCGCTCCCGGCACGATGATCCTCTCTCTGGGGCTCTCGCTGTTCGCGCTTTCCACGATTCTGGGCTGGTACTGGTATGGTGAGACCGCGCTTGTCTATCTCTTCGGCAGCAGCAAAATGGTTATTATGCCCTTTAAGGTGCTCTGGATCGTTTTGATCCTGTTTGGCGCGTGGGGCGGCGGTACGCTGCTGAATTCACTTTGGGACCTCTCCGACACGCTGAACGGCCTGATGGCGGCGCCTAACTTGATTGGGCTTGTTCTGCTCTCGAAAGAACTGAAACGTCTCGTGAAAGACTTTGACGGGAAGATTAAGTCGGGAGAGTTGCTGAAGTAGTTCCTTCTATTTAATAATATGTAACAAATATGTGAAAAAAGCGCCCGAAACCAAAAGGTTTCGGGCGCTTTGTCATGCGTTGCGTTTTGTTTTACGCCATTGCGACCAGATCGGTCAGCAGTGCCTGTCCTGTTTCTTTGCGTCCCGCGCCGGGACCTATCAGCGTAACGTCGCCCAGGTTGTCCGTGGTGACGGTCACTGCGTTTGTTGCGCCGCCAATTGACGCCAGAGGTGCGTCGAGCGGAATTTCTTTCGGCATGACGTAGCACTCAAGGTTGTTGTTCGTGGTTTTGATTCCCGCGATCAACTTCACGCGGTAGCCAGCCTCTTTCGCCTCTGCGATTTTGTCGGGTGTGATGTCCGTGATTCCGATTCTGTGGATATCGCTTACGGGAACTTCTTTGCCGAAAAGGATTTTTGCGAGGATGGAAACTTTTACTGCCGCGTCCCAGCCCTCAACGTCGCCCGAAGGGTCTGCCTCGGCGTATCCGAGGTTTGTCGCTTCTTCAAGCGCAGCGGCATACGTCATTCCTTCGTCCATTTTCGTGAGGATAAAGTTTGTCGTCCCGTTCAATATGCCTTCTATCTTTATAACGTTTGCGCCGGCGAGCCCGTTTTCAAGCATCTGGAGCAGCGGTGTGCCGCTCATGACGACGCCTTCGTAGCGGAATTTCGCGCCGCAGTCTTTTGCTAGTTTTTGCAGCTCGTCGTACGCGATCGCAACGGGGCCTTTGTTTGTCGTCGTCGCGCTGATGCCGCGGGACAAAGCCGCTCTGATGTGCGTCAGCCCAGGTTCTCCCGTTTTGAGGTTTGTCGGCGTCGCTTCCGCAAGCATCGTTGCCTTGGATTTTTCCAATAGATTGTGGAACGTTCCTTCTGATTGAGGGAAGCGTGCGAATGAGCGATCCGCGCGGATGTTTTCGAGCAGTTTGCCAAGGTCGATGCCTTCGGGATCGACGACCGTGCCCTTCATCAAATCCGTCACGAAGGTGACTTTATAATTGAAGTTATATTTTGCGGCGAGTTCTTCTTTTTTCTCGTGCAAGATCTCGAGCAATGCCGTTCCGACATTTCCGCAGCCTGCCAGTGCGATTTTGTGTATCATCTCGTCAACTCCCAAAAGATGCTTTTAGATATTTTGAGAAGTATAGCAAAGTTCTTTATAAAAAAAAAGCAAGTCCCCCGAAAATTTTCGGAAGACTTGCAGTTTGTCTGAATTTGTCTCGTTGTATTTTAAAATCGTTACCGCGAAAAACGGCGCCGTCTCGAGTGGTCCGAATCTCTGGAAGAATCTCCGCGGTCGCGTCTGGGATGGCTGTCGCTTTTGCCGCGGCGTTCCATTGAGTTGCCAGAGATCGGCCTGACGGAGTCAAACGTGAGTTTTTCCCTCTCAAGTTTGCCTCTCCGCGCTTCAATCATCGCCGCGCCGCGCGGCGAGAGTTCCACCGTTGTGCTGTTGTCGCGCAGCTTGATGTTGCCGACGTCGTCGCGTCCGATGCCGATGGAACGGCAGAGAACGCCCAGGAGCGCGCCGACTTCCCATCCGTCCGAGCGTCCCTGCGCGAAGGTTACTGCGCAGCCGCCCGACATGTCGGGCCGTGCGTAGCGCTCTTTTTTGCCGGTGTTTCTATCGCTGGCGGGACGTTTGCCGTCCTGTCTGCGCGATTTCTCGCGGTTCATTTCGGACTCGACGTCCGCGCGGATCGGGTATCCGGTCGGCTGGTCGCCGTAGGCTTTTGCGATGAGGCCGGATACGAGCATGAGCGCTTCGTCGCTTTCGAGCATATCCTTCGCCCATGATTCGAAATCGTCCGATTCAAGCGCGTGCTCGATCATCATTTTTTCAAAGCGCACGCGTGACTGGCCTGCGATTTCCGCAACGTCCGGCGCGGGGATCCACTCCATTTTCATCTTTGCGCTTGCGGTCATGTATTTAAACTGTCTTGCTTCACGCGCCGTCAGCAGCACCATGTTGCTGCCCTCGTGGCCTGCGCGTCCCGTGCGTCCGCTTCTGTGAACGAACGCCTCGAGATTCTGCGGCAGTCCGTACTGGATAACGTGGCTGACCGCGTCGATGTCCAGTCCGCGCGCCGCAACGTCCGTTGCGACAAGGATGGAGACGCGTCCGCCGCGCAGCGCGCCAAGCGCGGCGTTGCGTTCGCGCTGGCTCATGTCGCCGTGGATTGCCGTTGCGCGGAAGCCGATGTCGCAAAGTCTGTCCGCGATGTCCTGTGTTTCGATCTTCGTGGCGCAGAAAAGCACGGCGCGGCTCGGGTCTTCCCAAATCAGCACGTTAGCGAGCCCTTCGAAGCGCTTGCGCGAAGGAATGATGTATGCTTTTTGCGTGATGTCGTCGTGTGACGTAATGTCTGAAACGAGCGATATTTTTTTCGGTGCGTCAAGGTACTGGCGCGACAGCGAGAGCACCTCGGGCGGCATCGTGGCTGAAAAGAGCCACGTACGCTCCGCGCCGGTCATTGCTTTTAGAATTTCTTCCATCTCGTCGCGGAAACCCATGTCGAGCATGTGGTCGCCTTCGTCGAGAACGACGCTTTGAATCTGCGACGTGCTCAGCGTGCCGCGCCGAATGTGGTCGAGCACGCGTCCCGGCGTTCCGACGACGACGGTTGCGCCGTCGCGCAGGGAACGGATCTGCCGTTCCATGTCGAGGCCGCCGACGAGCGTTGCAACGCGCACGCGCATGCCTGCGCCGAGCCACGCGAATTCACGCGCGGTCTGCTGCGCGAGTTCGCGCGTGGGGGAAAGCACGATGATTTGCGGCTCCCTGACTTTTGTGTCCATACGGTTCAAAAGCGGAAGCGCAAACGCGAGCGTTTTGCCGGAGCCGGTTTTCGCCTGGACGATCAGGTCGCCGTCCACGAGGCTCTCGTCCTCAAGAACGCGCACCTGAACGGGCATCGGCGATTTAAAACCTTTGTCTTCGAGCGTTTTCAGAAGTTCCGGCCTCAGGTTGAAGTCGGTGAAGTTGGCTTGTGTTTCGAGTGTCATTTTGTTACCTCCCAAATTTACGCGGCTGCACGAAAATCCCTACAGTGTGGCGCAACTTGAGTAAGGTAATCGTAATTCTCCCGAAAGGGTCATCCGCTGATGACCTCAGCCCAGTGGGCTATTGGAAAGCGCTGACACAGTCAGCATTTTCCGGGGGATCTCCCTGCAACTGCAATGGCATCTGTGTGCCGAATCTTGGCAAAAAAAACGGAGCCTCCGAAGTGGAGTAACTCCTTCTTCGCCATATGTTGAAACTACAACTGGTATATTATGTCCGAATTTTACAAAAAGTCAAGAGGCAGGGCTTCGCTACTCGCTCTCCATCAGGCCGACCGCGTCGAACGGGTTCGCGAAATAGGACTGCGTGCCGACCAGTAGGGTGATGCCTGCGCGGTCCATCATGTCCCGCACTTTCTGGTTCGCGCCCGTGAAAAGAATCTCCACGCCATCCGCGTGTTTTTTCGAACAGATTTCATAAAGCGTCTGGACGCCAGATGTGTCGATGTAAGGAACGCCGCGCAGCGAAACGATCAGGACGTCGCCGGATGTTTTTGACATGCCGGTTTCAAACGCTTCGATGGAGCCGAAAAAGAGCGGCCCCGTGATGTAGATGATCTGCGTTTGTTTTGTCGGCGGGATGCGTCCCTGCAGGCGCTTCGGGTCGATCTCCGCGACGGAGACCTGCAAGTCGGAAATCTTTGAAATAAACATGACCGTTGCAAAAATTACGCCCGCTGCGATTGCGATGGTCAGGTCGAAGACGACCGTTACAATCATCGTAAGCAGAAATTTCGCGGCCCCGTACTTAAACTTTCTGCCGAAAATATAGCGGATGCTGTGCCATTCGTTCATCCGCCACGCCGTGACGATCAGGACGCCCGCGAGCGATGAGAGAGGGATGCGGGACATCAGCGGAGACAAAAGGAACATGGAGAGCAGCAGGATAACGCCCTGAAAAATGCCGGTCAGCCTCGTTCTGCACCCCGACTTGATGGCGACGCTCGAGCGAGCGATCGCGGCAGTCGCAGGCACGCCCCCCAGGAACGGCAGCACGATATTGCCGATACCTTGCGCAATCAGTTCGCGGTCCCCGTTCATTTTTTCGCCCTTCATACGTCCGCCCGCAACGCCGCAGAGCAGGCTCTCGATCATGCCGAGCGCCGCGATACTGAAAGCGGGCATGAGAATCTGGTCGAGGCGGCTTGATAGAAGGGATGATATCGTGAGCCGCGATTCGTGGATCAGGGTGCGCGGAATGTCGCCGACCAGGTCGAGCGGGAGTCGGAACACAAAGGCAATCAGCGTCGTTACCGCGACCGCCACGAGAGAACCGGGTATTTTTGACGCCCAGCGCTTGGGCCAGAAAAACATAATAAGAATGGAAGCGATGCCGATAAAGAGCGCGAAAAAGTTTGGTGAAAAACTATGGCTGAAAATTTCGAAAAAGCGTTCGAGTGTTTCCGTGCCTTCCGAAGTGACGCCGAGTAAATTTTCCATCTGGCCGAGTGCGATAATAACTGCGATGCCGGATGTGAAACCGGCGACCACAGGGGCCGGGATGAAGTAGACGAGTTTCCCCATGCGGAAAAGCCCAGCCAGCAGGAGAATCAGCCCGGCGATTGCGCCTGCCGCGAGCACGCCGTGAATACCAAACTTCACGGAAAGGGGAATCAAAATGGCCGTCATCGCGCCGGTCGGTCCCGAAATTTGGAAGGAAGCGCCTGAAAGCCCGCCGATGATAAAAGCCGAAACGATCGCGGTAATCAGCCCGGAAGCTGCGTCCGCACCGCTTCCTACGCCAAAGGCGAGCGCAAGGGGCAATGCAACGGCGGCGACCGTAACGCCGGCAAAAACGTCCTGCTGCAATGCAGCCGCGTTGTAGCCGAAGAATTCCTTCCTCAGGTCGTTCAGAAAATCGGAAATAAAACGGTTCACGGCGATCACTCCAAGTTCAAATGAGGGAAAGATGTATGGATAGCACCGATATATTATATTGTAAAATGAGATAAAAAGGTGCGGTTATAATTCATTTGCAGCAGATGCGGATTGGAGATGGTTTATTTGAACGGTGCGGAAAAGCAGCTCGAAGCGGCGATAACGATGCGGGATAAACTGGCGGGGCTTTCTTTTCAGCCTCCCGTCGTGCAGGTGTACGACCCGCTTGACTATGCCTGGGGCGCGTTTGAAGAATATGTCACGCGCTTTGGCGCGAAAGAAGGGCGCGTGCTTTTTCTGGGCATGAACCCCGGACCGTGGGGCATGACGCAGACGGGGATTCCGTTCGGAGAAGTGGAGATCGTAAACGACTGGCTCAAGATCACGGCCCCGATTCACGCGCCGCGCGTGCAGCATCCGCAGTATCCGATCGACGGCTATGCCTGCAAACGCTCGGAAGTGAGCGGCAGAAGGCTGTGGGGACTTTTTCGGGAACGATTCGGAACGCCGGAGGCATTTTTTGAAAAGAATTTCGTAATCAACTACTGCCCGCTGCTCTTTATCGCGTCAAAAATATTGAAAAGCGGTAAGGAGGGGGCGAGCAACCTTACGCCGGATAAGCTGTCCCCGGCGGAGCGGGACGCGGTTTATCAAATCTGCGACGAAAATCTGCGCGCGGTGGCAAAAGCGATGCGCCCGCGTTATATCATCGGCGTCGGAAACTTTGCGGAGACCCGGGCACGCGAAGCACTCGCGGGCATGGACGTTCAATTCGGGAAAATTCTGCATCCGAGCCCCGCGTCGCCCATGAGCAACGCAAATTGGCCCGCAATGCCAATCAAACAGTTGGAGGATTTGGGAATCTGGTAAGACAAAAACAGAGCGAAGTGAAAGCGATTGCAGCTTCGTGCCTCTCATTGAACCGGGCTATTTCGATACGGCCCGATTATTTTAAGGGAAAATAAGCGTAAAGCTTCTGTTTTGTAAGCTCCTGTGTCGAATAAAAAGATTTGACAGGCTTAAATTTAAATGCTAGAATGCCGCTTAATCTGCGAGAAAGGGAGGAATATAGTAATGATGCAACCGAACAACTCAATGCGCAACATTATTATAATTATTATTAACGCGGCTCCCCCTCGCGGGATCGGCGTCTAGCGCCGTATTTCCAAGCGAGCAGAGGAGCCTTCCTTGTGTGGAGGGCTCCTTTTTTTGTGCCTGAAAGCATCGTCTTGCGCACGCTGCCTTCACCGTTTCGACATCGCACACAATACGATGCTTTCAGCGGAGCGAAAGTTTTTAAAATAGAAAATACAAAAGTGAAAGATTTAAAAACGAAGCGTAAGAAAAAAATCTAAAACAGCAAATATAAACCGAACGGTTTTATCAATAGGGAGGAATCAGCAATGGTAAACACAGCTTACACAACAATCGAAGTCAGGTGGCACGGACGGGGCGGACAGGGCGCGAAGAGCGCGTCCGCGATCCTGGCCGAGGTTCTTTTTGAAGAGGGGAAGCACGTTCAGGCGTTCCCGGAGTATGGCGCAGAACGTCAGGGCGCGCCGATCCGCGCTTATAACCGCGTCTCGAACACGCCGATTCGCCGCCGCTGCGGCGTGCAGAATCCGCACATCGTTGTTGTCGTGGACCCGACAATGGTGGAAAGCGCAAACCCAAGCGAAGGCTGCCGCGAAGACGCGATCTATCTAGTTAACTCAACGGAAGACGCGAAAGTCCTGCGTGAACGGCTGAATCTTTCAAAGGCGGCGCGGGTACTTGCCGTCGACGCGACGAAGATTACGCTTGAAGAGCTCGGACAGAATCGCCCCAACGCACCGTTGCTCGGCGCGCTTTCGCACGTTTTCACCGATGTCTCTGTCGACGCGTTCGTCGAACACTTCGTGAGCAAAATGCGGCAGCTTCCTGCTCCAGTGCTCGAAGCCAATAAAAGGGCGATCCTGCGCGGCCGCGAGGAGGCAATCATCGCATGAGCAAGCCTAAAAGCTGGCGCGACATCCCCCCTGCGACCATCGCGTGGGGCGCCACCGCGCGCGAAGTGGAAACAGGCCTGTGGCGCAGCATGCGCCCCGTACTCGACCGCAAAAAGTGCGTTTCCTGCCTCAAGTGCTGGCTGCAGTGCCCCGATGCGTCGATCCTTACCGATGAAGACGGAAAGGTGACGGCGGTCAATCTTTTCTTCTGCAAAGGCTGCGGCATCTGCGCGGAAGTGTGTCCTGTGAAGGCGATTTCGATGCATCCGGAATCCGATTTCGCGAATGACACGGAAAAACATGGCGAAAACCCTGGAAATGTTGGTGAATACATTGGCTCGTAACGTGGAAAAACACAAAGAGATGACCTCCGGCAACCTTGCGTTCGCGGAGGCGATGCGTCAGATAAATCCGGACGTGGTCGCGGCATACCCGATCACGCCCTCAACCGAGATCCCCATGCGGTTTGCGGAATTCGTCGCGGACGGACAGGTGGATACGGAATACGTCGCCGTAGAAAGCGAACACTCGGCAATCACGGCGTGCGTAGGGGCTTCCGTCTCGGGCGGCCGCGTTATGACGGCTTCCTCCGCGAACGGAGTTGGCCTCATGCACGAAGTGTTTCCAATTGCCGCCGCCTTCCGCGCGCCGATCGTATTCGGGCTTGTGAACCGGAGCCTTGGAGCGCCCGTTAATATCCACTGCGACCATTCGGACAGCATGCCCGAGCGCGACAGCGGCTGGGTGCAGATATATTGCGAGGATGCGCAGGAGGTCTACGATACGGCGCTTCTTTCCGTGCGCCTGGCGGAGCACAAAGACGTGCTGACGCCGGTGTTCGTATGCCAGGACGGTTTTATTACCAGTCATTGCTACGAAGCGGTGGAGATGCTCTCGGACGAAGCGGTGAAAGAATTTGTCGGCGAACGCACGCCGCATTATCCGCTCCTGGACGTCGACAACCCCGTTTCTTACGGTTCCTTTGTGATGTCCGAGCATTATTTCGAGATCAAACGCAATCAGATGGAGGGGATGTTTAACGTGCCCCGCGTCTATGATGAAGTTTCGAAAGAACTGGCGGCGTACACGGGGCGCGAATATCCGATGCTCGACTGCTATCGCACGGAAGACGCGGAATATGTAGTCGTAATCATGTCGTCCGCGGCAGGCGTCGTAAAAGACGTCGTCGACGACCTGCGCAACCGCGGAATCAAAGCCGGCTGCCTGCGCGTGCGCATGTTCCGCCCGTTCCCGCGCGAAGCTGTGAAGGACGCGCTCGCGGGCAAAAAAGGCGTCGCGGTGCTCGACCGGAGCGCAAGCATCGGCGGCACGGCGCCGATTGCATCTGAAGTGAAATCCGCGCTCTACGATCTCTCGGAAAAAGTGCCGGTGCAGGAATACATCTTTGGCCTCGGCGGCCGCGATTTCTTCCCGAAGGACGCGGAAATGGTCTTTGAAATGCTCGAAGAAAATGATTACACAAGCGATGCGCGCTTCATCGGTCTGCTCGAAGGGGATAAATAAGATGACATTAAATATGAAAGAACTCACAAAAAAGCAAAACCCCCTAACCGAAGGACATCGGATGTGCCCCGGCTGCGGCGCGCCAACCGCGCTTCGGCAGGCCTTTATGGGAATCGACGCGCCGGTCGTTGTCGTTGGCGCAACGGGGTGCCTCGAAGTCTCCACGACCGTTTACCCTTACAGCGCGTGGCGGACGCCATTCATGCACGTTGCGTTTGAAAATGCCGGCGCTGCGGTGTCGGGCGTCGAAGCCGCCTATAAAGCGATGAAAAACAAAGGGAATTTCAAAGAAAATATCAAATTCGTCGCGTTCGGCGGAGACGGCGGAACTTACGACATCGGCCTCCAGTCGCTCTCCGGCGCACTGGAACGCGGGCACGATTTCACCTATATCTGCTACAACAACCAGGGCTACATGAACACCGGCGCGCAGCGCAGCAGCGCCACACCGCAGAACGCGAGCGCGACGACATCGCCTGCGGGCAGTGTCTTGCCCGGGAAATTACAACGCGCGAAAAATCTGACGGAGATCGTCGCGGCGCACAATATCCCGTATGTGGCGCAGACAAGCCTGCATAATCCGATGGACCTGATCATGAAGGTCAAACGCGCAGTAGAAACGCCGGGCCCGGCCTTTGTGAATATCCTTGTACCCTGTCCGCTCTTTTGGCGCATCGACCAGGGAGATCAGGTCAAGCTCTGCAAACTTGCGGTCGACAGCAAATTCTGGCCGGTTTACGAAGTGGAAAACGGCGTATATTCACTTTCCTACACGCCGAAATCAGAGGTTCCGGTAGAGGAGTTCCTGAAAGCCCAGGGCCGATATGCGCACCTTTTCAAAAAAGGAAAAGAACGCCCTGACATCGTAGAACACGCGCAAAAAGAAATCGACGCAGAGTGGGAAAAACTTAAGGGAAAATGCGAAAAATAAAACGGGCCGTTCCCGGTGATTAGACTGCGGCAACGGAAATAAGCTGCAGAAAAATAAAATACAAGAGATGTCTGTACAAACAGGCGCCCTGTTTTCCCGGCGCCGGTTTTTTTTATTTGAAGCGCTTGCTCTCATTTAATAATAATATGGCAATAAAAATAATTTCTATGTAATGTTCTGTATATGTGACTAACTATTGTTTTTGTAGCTATATAGATGTTAGGCAATGAATAAAAGGGTAATGAATCTCAATAATTTATTGCAAAAGTATGTTGTGAGTGCTATACTTTTTTTGCTTTGAACTGAGTAACGAAGAAAAGCGGGAAAGTTCGCTTCGATGTTTCCCGCGCAGTCTAAACCAATCTATCGGGGGGATCCGACGTGAAACAAAAGTCAGCAAGTTTTTTATTACTCTTTTCACTATTTCTTCTTTTTCCTGTGGTACCCGTTTTCGCAGCGACACCTATTTCAGGTGATAAGGTAGCCACAGTAACGGCGAACGCTGGCGACGCACTTGTCGCGGACGGCAATCTAAGCGTTACGATTAGCGGGAATTCACCCAATGCGGATCGTTTGCTTTACGCAAAAGATGGCGGAACGATGACGTTTGAGGGATATAAGACGGACCTCAAAGTGGACGTAACCTTGACCAGGGATGGGTCCAGCGGGCCGATTGGAATCGAGGCGGATGGCCAGGGCACAGAGATCCGGATCGACGACGGATCACTCTATCTCAAGGCCTCCTATAACAACCAGTGGAACGGCGCCCCCAATAACATCACCGGTATTGTTGCACGCAACAACGCGCGCGTCATATACAGCGGCGATGTGACGTTGGTAAACGACTATCAAAAGGTTAGCGGCAGATACGCTCTTCCCGGAGCCGCGGTCAGGGTAATTGATGGGGGCTATTTCGAGATGTCAGGGGACATCGTTGTCTCCGGAGCGGGGACAGGGCATGGAATCTACGTCAAGGGAGATAGCAGTACCGTCTATATGTTTGGCAACATTACGACGAATGGTTCTAACACAAACCATGCGCTGAAGACGGAGGGCGGAGACTCGTCTATCTATATGGTCGGCAATATCTCCTCTGGCGCAGGATGCGGTTTTCAGGGCGGCGGCAAGCTTTTCCTTTCAGGTGACATCGAAACGGCGGGGCAGTGGGCATATGGCATTCATGCGACACAGGTGAGCTCGGATATCACATATATTGGGAATATAACGACGGTTGGAAGCTCATCAAGCGGTGTTGTTTTAGGAAATGAAACAAAGGGAACGGCAAAAGCTGACATTACGGGGAATATTTCTGCAACTGGCGAGGGCTCTGATGGCGTTTCGCTGTCTAGCAATACCTTTAATGAGAGCGGTTTCTTTAAGATGGTCGGGAATATCGAAGGGCACACCAGAGGACTGGGTGTACGCGGATATACGGCAGAAGTCATTGGAAATATTACTCAGCTGGGGGATTATATACCAGGATCTTTGCTGCCTGCAGCACTATACATGGAAGGCAAGGAATCAAAGGCAACGGTTGTTGGCGATGTGAAAGCGCTGGGAAAGGATGCTGCGGGTATCCGAATGGAGGCCGGAACGATTGATGTCTTCGGCAATGTGCGTACGCTTGGCAGCGGTACGGCGCATGGAATTCGTGCCAGCGAAGGAGAGATTGTAGTAAACCTATATAACGGCAGACTGGATGTTGCTGCGGGCAACGCCGATGCATGGCATATGCTGCTTGAGCGGGGTAGGCGAGCGACACACGCTCCCGTGGTCAACCTCACCGGTGTCACTGCGGGCGCGGATGGCAACCTGAATTTGCTGAAGACAGAAAGCTCTGCCAATGTTAACGCTAACGCAAGTACTCTTTAC